>CAWUOD010000544.1:0-2841 GCA_963923115.1 uncultured Singulisphaera sp. | reverse complement strand
ACACAAGGAGTATCGTCGGCAGCGTCAGATGTGTATAAGAGACAGGGGGATTTGCGCGGCCAATTCGGCCTGGTCGGGGCGAATTTTCCCCTGGGCCACAAGTTTTTCGAGGATAACGGCGGGGGCGGGCTGAAGAAACTTGGTCGCGACCTCTCCCCGGGAAACCTTTGCCATGACGCGGTTCTTGGCAATGATTTCGCCCTGCGCGCCACGAGCCAAACCACTGGCGCGATAATGCACAATCGATGGAGTCAGATCCAGAAATGCGGAAGCCTCGACCCGACGAACTCGATGCTTCAGGAAAAGCTCGACCATCGCTTCTTCGCGGTCGGTTTCCGCGGGGCTATGGATCAGGTTGATTCCCCAGGGGCGATCGGGAAGCTCCCGGGAAAGGCGATCAACCGCCTGTTCCACCCGCTCCATGGAGCAACCGGCGGCCCCAAAGTAGCCCGCCATGCCTGACCGGGCCATGGCGATCGCCAAATCCGCCGAGGCAATGCCGTTTGCCATGGCACCACTGACCAGGGCAAAACGAACGCCATGATCCGCCTTAAACGACGCATCACCAAGCTGTTGTGGAAAAATTGCCGGGGTCCAGGCGTGGTTGGGCGCTGGAAAAAGAAGGGGCTGGGGCTCGGGCCGGACCACGCCATCCTTGTCCCAATGGACGAAAAATGGGCGATCCAGAGCCAAAAGGATCTGGTCCAACGCCGATTCGGAGGTGGCAATCGCGGGGATCATGGTGTCCAAGCAAGCGGTGCGCCCAGGCGAACGACGCCAAGGAGTCGCTTGTTAATTTAGAGAAACCCGCCATTTCGATCCAGCGGACTAAAGCCGAACCGGGCGAGTTGGTAATTTGGTTGTCGGTTCAACCGGAACTTGTGCCGATCCGGCAGACTCAAGCAAGAAAAGCACCAATAAGGAACCCCCGGAAGGCCCCGAAAATGGCATGCCATTATCCTTCTGGACGGGGATTATCCTGTCAGCTGGAGACCCTGACAAAAGATCCGACTTATATCCTTGCGACTTTAATTCATATTTGATTTAAATTTTCTAAATGACTTGCAACCTTATGATTGCACTTGCTTCAAAAATTGGACCGCCTCCCTCACAACCTCCTTGGCGATCAGAATCCGGCGATGGCCATAGCGATGGGTGATCATTTGTCTGGCTCCAGGCCAACCGCTCGCCATCCGAACCCCCTCCTCCAGGGGAACATCCTCATCCCCCTTGTCGTGAATGATGAGAGCGGGGGTTTTTAAATGGGGACTCAAACGGGCCAGGTCAAGGTTTTCGATCCCAACCCCAACTTCCTCGGCGACCAATCGTAAAAACTCGGGTAAATCCGATTCGGCTATCCCCTGGCCACGGCCCCAGCGCTCAATCAGTTGGGGCAGATTGGAGGGGCCACTAATAAGAACCGCACCTTTGACTTCGAGGCCCTTAAATAGCGCCACCGAGATGGCGCCTGCACCGAAGGAGTGTCCAATGATCCCCGCAAGGGGACCGATCTCGTTTCCGACATCCAGAAGCCCCTTTCCGTATTGGAGGACATTCACCCTTTCCCCAGGCGAATCGCCATGGGCTGGGGCATCGATCGCGACCACCCTTTGGCCTGCCTCAACCAGCGCGGGAATAAACGCGGCCCAATGACTTCGTCTGCTTTCCCACCCGTGCGCCAAAAGGACGATCGGCCCATACCCCCATGAAGTCGCCGCCAAACCACAGGCCAATTCCAATTCGGTTCCTTTTCCCAACAGTTCCAAATCCCTGGGTGAAACAGGATTCGGGCGGGGTGTGAGAAAACGAATCGCCGCCTGATGAAGGGTCTCGGGTGCTTTTTGATGGAGTTGGTGGTCCATTCCTGAATCATTGCCTTTCCGTTGGAAAATCACCGCCGCGTGGAAACACAAATGGTATCCGGGTAAATATCCCCGGGGCCATTGGAAGGTCACAAAAATCATGCAGGAGAACAGGGATTCTTGGGTTTCCGCCTCGCCTTTGCTTCACACGCCCGCGCGGCCCTGATAAGATAGGAGCATACTGAGGGTGTCCGTGAACAGGCTCCGTTCCCGATTTCTGACTTTCCTGCTCCTGGCTTGCTTCCTGTTGGCCAAGGGGAGCTTCTGGATTGCCCTGTTGCCTGCCGGGCCCGGACAAAAGGACGCACAATCTTCTCACCCTTGCGCCTGTTCGGGTGCGGCGGTCTGTAATTGTGGTCCAGGCGGTTGTTGTGATAGTTCAAAACCTTCGAATTTGACCTCAGTGGCGGAATCGAACCAAAAAACGGACAACCAAACCAAACTGCAAACTCCAAAAGTTTGCGGCCACCTGGGGCTGGGGATGGGCCCGGTGGGTGAGGGACCCGGATTTGTCACCCCGACAGAATCACTCCTCACCGGGGACCAAACATCCGTCAGGATCGAAATGCCAATTGTTATCGCCCCATTGGATCGCTTTGAAGCACCCGACCCGCCACCTCCAAGAGCCTGATTCTTTCCAATGGTTTCTTTTGCCCTCCATTTAGGGGCATTTAAGGGATTTCAGATCCATATGAATACCCGGTCTTTTTTAGCTGGCGAATACTTTCACAGTTAGGCGCACCCTTGGGTTTTGGTTGTCGCGGGAGAGCGGCAGGGGGATGGTTTCATGCGAAAATCCTTCCGGCATTTCATGGCTTTTGTTTTTGTGCTTGGGTTTTGTGGGGCCGCCACGGCCCTTGAGCCCCAGGTGGCATTCCATGTCCGCAAGGGATTTGTCGAACTGCAACTTCAGAAAGAGGGGCATCCTGTCCCCAACGCGGCTATCACCGTCCGGGATCATCTTGGAGCGGTCTTCGCC
>CAWUOD010000543.1:0-2841 GCA_963923115.1 uncultured Singulisphaera sp. | reverse complement strand
GCTCGGAGATGTGTATAAGAGACAGGCCTGTTCCGTACCGACAGAAAAGGAGTCAAGGGTGTTACCTCATAATGAGGGATTTGCCCATGGGAATACTCGAATATTGCACGGTTTGCATCCGGACCTGATTATGTCACCGTTTTATGGTTCAGGTAGTTATTTGGGTAATAAGTGGCCATTACCGTTTCCCATGGCAATAACCAGCGCTTTTCTGTTGGGGTGAAAAACCGGAAAGTGCCAAAACCCAAATGTCTTTAACATGGAATAAGAACCCATCGAATTCCGGATCCCTGAATAGGTGGAATGGATAGAGCACGCGACAATTTCCCTTGAAAGAAAATCTTTCTGAAATGTTTGAGATATCTGTATTGATGATTCGGGCCAAACGGATTCTCCCGGATTTTGCAGAGTCACGGTGAGTGACTGTCCAGCCTTGAAAAGCCTGCCCTCCGACGGTGCCCCTATTCGCCTTCCCAATGGCAAAGAAAAGTCGGATTGGTTAACAAAAATATGGTTAATCCCTGATATTGCCTGTGAGAATTCGCGGGGCTTTTTTTCAAAAAAAATATCGATGTGCACTGCACCTCTGTGAAACCAAACTTTATCCTCAGGTCTTGGTACATCCCTCAACAAAACCAAAATCCGGATTTTTCCGGATTGGGCCTGCACCTGCAAGAAAGGGTGCTTTACTTTGGGTCAATGGAGACCCAACCCGGGTGCCAGGTTCTCACAGAAAGGTCGATCATGGTTCTCATATTGGTTCTTTGGGTGCTGGGTTTTGCGGCGGTATGGGCCTTGACTCGAGCCATCTTCGCATCGGCAAGGCTGGACGAAATTCCTGGGTTTTCCCAAGGGATTTCTATCGCCGAACATGTCACCAATCGCCTTCTTCCCCTTTGGAGCGGGTAGTAAACCACCCGTGAAAACCATCTGTTTTGTTTGAATCAGTAATTGGCAAATCAGGCAAAGGAGGTGTTTGGAAACTGTTTTGGGAGGCATTGGGGGGTAAATCCACCTAAGACCAACTCTCAAAAAATTGTAGTCGTAGGCGGGCGTAGTGTGTCTTGCCATTACCTCGCTCGCGAAGGAACTGCGGTAAGAGTAGACTCTGCAAGTAACCACAAGAAAGTTGAAATATACCCGGGAGTTGGCCGTGGTGTCCCCACTTTGCCCCGATAGGGAGAACCGTATTCCGGTTCTTTCGGATCGGTGTGGAGACTTGAAAGCATCTCCCGTGTGAGGGGAGGGAAAACTTTTGAGGTGCCTCCCGAAACGGGAGGAGATTAATCCAAACCAGTCAACTCCCAACAATTTGGGGGTGCGTTGGTCTATTGGCTGGAAATCATCTATTCCGAATCTGATATGAATAAAATATCGTGAAATACCCAAAGAAAATCAGGGGGAGCGATCCCTTTCGAATCGCTCCCCCTTTTGTTTCGTGGCAATTATATTGTCAACAAATCTTAATACTTGGCGGAAGCACCTTTGACTCCCTTGCCCGT
Organism: uncultured Singulisphaera sp.; assembly: GCA_963923115.1. Taxonomy (GTDB): domain Bacteria; phylum Planctomycetota; class Planctomycetia; order Gemmatales; family Gemmataceae; genus SYLG01. The sequence goes on along the minus strand of CAWUOD010000543.1, from coordinate 1,339 downwards.
CACACGAAGGGCAGTCTCAGCGCCATCCAGCATGAAACGAAGATCGCTGGCCACCGCCACAAACCGCCAACCCTGCTCAAGACGCATTTTCCCCTCTTCGGGTGTCATGGCGTGGAATCCAGGCGCGATTCCGTGCCTCTTGCACGCCTCCAGAATGGTTTGGTGAACCTGGGCCATCAATTCTCCCGATGGTGCTTTGCCATCCGGGGTACGGTAGCTTGCGGCCAAATCGTTTGGCCCAACAAACAGGGCGTCAAAACCACCAACCGATAAAATGGCATCGATATTTTCCACCGCAATTTTGTGTTCGCATTGCAGAACAATCAGAATCTCGCGGTTGGCTTTGGCGTTGTACTCCGCTGAGGAGGTCTGAAAATTGAGGGCATGAAGGCTGCCTCCCACTGAACGGTCGCCTTCGGGTGGATAAAGACAAGCTTTCACGGCATGGCGAGCTTCCTCAACCGTGTTAACCATCGGAACCACCACACCCTGGGCACCAATATCCAGAACGCGTTTGATGTGATCATGGCGGTTGCTTGGAACGCGTGCCAAGGCTACACACCCCTGGTCCGCGCAAGTGGCAAAAATTGTTGCGGCATTTTCCATGTCAGCCTGGCTGTGCTCCAGGTCAAGAGTAAGCCAATCAAACCCGGTCCGGGACAGGAACCGCGCGCTTGTCCAGTTGGCAAGGGAAAGCCAGGTCCCCACTGTGGATTGGCCTTGGGCCAGGGCCGCCTTGGTCGCGTTTTGGCGCATCTAGATGTCCTCAAAAATGTCATCAGGGAAAGGGTTCTTTTTATCATCAAATGACTCCAGGTCCCTGTCTGTCCACCCAAAATGATGGGCCAATTCGTGAATCACGGTTTTTCTGATTTCAATCCTGAGGATTTTGGGGTCGGGAAAAGCTTCCACCAGCGGCTCGCGATAGATTATCAGCCGATTTGGGGCATCATCGGGATCGATTGTGGTTCCGTCCCAGGATTGTCCTGCATGGAAAGGAACAAAGAGCCCGAAAAGCGTCTCCCCCGCCTCGATTTCATTGGTGGTTAACCCGGCGTATTTGAGGGTTTTCTCATCCGGATAACGCTCCACATCCACCACCACATTGTCCAGATGGTTCAGGAATGCGGGTGGCAACCTTTTCATGACCCGCTCCACCAGGAGGCAAAAGGTGTCTTCGTCCATGATTTCCTGACGGCTTAAGAAAATGGAACTGTCGCGGCCCAAAGAGAAGCTAAGAAAGAGGGTAAGAAAAAAAAGGGCAGGGCCCCCCTCAAGGGAAATCCTGATGGCGGGGACAGAAAATCCAAAACCGGGAAGGACTTTTTATGGCCATACC
>CAWUOD010000542.1:0-2845 GCA_963923115.1 uncultured Singulisphaera sp. | reverse complement strand
ATGCGGACCGATTGGGTCGATCCTGAAGATTTTGAAAAAGAAGTCATCGATTAGAGGGATGATGGGATGATCCTGAGCTTTGAGGTCGTTTAGTATCCCCCTTTTTTTGAAAAAAGTAGGAATTCGCGGTCTTGCCTGTTTGGTTGATCCGCTTTCCATAGAGAAAGACATGTTGTTTTGGTGCCTTTATTGGCCCTAAGGTTTTTGATGTTTTCCGGGTAGCGCGTTTCCTGGTTCCGTTCGTTTTGATTTGCTTGCATGAAGGGGCAACCTGCTTTGTTCCGCTTATTTTTGGGAGGGATTTCCTTCCTGGGTTGATCGGTTTTCTTTTTTTTCTCCCCCAGATCTTTCATCCAGGCCCAGGCCAACAACCGATGATTGGGACTTTTCCGTTTGGGTGGGTGGAAGCACATGCCTTCTCTAAGATTTCCCGGAGGGCCTTGCGCCGCCTTCCTTGTTTGGAAAGTCCGACTCCCTTGCCGAAACCGCCCTATCCCGGAGCCAATTCATGATCCGAACCACCGTCGATTACACCAGGGAGGGTAAGCAATTCGGGCATTTATATATCCCGTATTCGTATAATCTGGCCGGTTGGGCCAATTTGATGGTGCCTATCACCGTGATCAAGCGGGGAAATGGTCCGACTGCGCTGGTGATGGCGGGAAACCATGGCGATGAATATCCCGGCCAGGTCGCCATCATGCGCCTTTTGCGGGAGATCGATCCCGGGCAGGTTATCGGGCGCCTGATCCTGATTCCCACCCTTACTATGCCAGCGGCCAAAGCGGGGACAAGGCTATCGCCTTTGGATGGGAAAAATTTCAATCGGTCGTTTCCCGGCAATCCCAACGGAACGCCGTGTGATGTGCTGGCGGATTATTTGACAAAAGTCCTTTTCCCCATGGCGGATATCGTGGTGGATCTCCACACGGGTGGCCGTGGCGTCGATTTTTATCCTTGTGCCCACATGCATCTTGTACCCAAGGGCCCCCAGCGCGAGGCCATGTTGCACGGGACCGAGGCGTTCAACACGGATTTTTCCTTCCTCTACGCGGACATTGCCGGGACTGGGCTCCTTCCCGTTGAGGCCGAAAGCCAGGGGAAAGTGGTGATCACCACCGAGATGGGTGGTAGCGAAAATGTCACCGCGCAGGTTCATGCCGCCACCCAATCCGGCCTGCGCAATGTCCTGATTCATTTTGGGGTACTCGAAGGGAAAACGGTCAGCCGCGAAGCCCTCGGCCTGGCTCCCACCCGTTGGGTTCAGGCGCTCGATTGGGAGGATTACCGATTTGCTCCCGAATCGGGAATTCATGAAAATATCGTTCCGTTGGGCCAAAAGGTCCGGGCTGGACAAACCGTCGGCGCCATCCATTTCCTGGAGAGGCCAGACCGGGCGCCTGTGGAGATCAAGGCCCATTCCGACGGAATTTTGATCGCGACCCGCGCCCCCTCGGTCGTCTGTCAGGGGGATTGTGTCGCCGTAATTGCTCACGAAGTTGATCCGAGGAACCTCCCATGAAGATAACCGAAATCGTTTGCCAGATTTTGCGAATTCCCAACATCATGGCGAAAACCGCCAGCAGCCAGGACTCGGTTTTGGTTCGTATTCGTACCGATACCGGCCTTGAAGGTGTTGGCGAAGCGGATTCATCACCAGAGGTGGTCAAGGCGATCGTCGATGCTCCCTTCAGTCACAACATCGCTTGTGGATTGAGAAAAATCCTGGTGGGTGAAAATCCGCTTGAGACGGAGCGATTGTGGAACAAAATGTATCGGCAAACGATGTATTTTGGCCGCAAGGGCGCCGGAATCACAGCCATGGCCGCCATTGATATGGCGCTTTGGGACCTCAAGGGCAAAGCCCTTGGCCAACCGATCCACCGGCTTCTTGGTGGCGCCCATCACAAGCGCCTAAAGGGATATGCTTCGATCCTGTTTGGTCGTGATGGCAAGGAAACCGCAGATATCGCCCGCAAATGGGTCGAAGCCGGGTACAGCGCGGTGAAATTCGGTTGGGAGCCGATGGGGACCTCCGAGGCGGTCGACATCGACCTGGTTCGGGGTGCCCGTGAAGGCTTGGGGAACGCGACTTTGCTTATTGACGCAGGATGTGTATATGACGCAAGGACCGCTTTGCGTCGGGCCCACGCTTTTGCCGAATATTCCCCCGAATGGTTTGAGGAACCACTCCGTGAGGATGATGTGGAGGGGTATGTTTGGCTTCGTGACCGATCCCCCATCCCAATCGCCGCGGGCGAAGGGGAATGTGGTCGGGAATCGTTTCGCCCCCTGATCGACCAGCGGGCCCTTGATGTGTATCAGGTGGATATTTCGCGCTGCGGCTTCACCGATGCGGCGTATATCCGCGCCCGTGTCGAGGAAATCGGCGCAAGGCTTTGCAACCACTGCTACACGAGTCCCCTTACCGTTGCGGCCAGTCTTCATTGGGTGGCCACATGTCGCGATGCGTTCCTTTTTGAGGACTGTGTCGAGGATTCCCCCTTGCGGCACGAGCTTACCCTGGAAAAGGTCCAGTCGAAGGGTGGGTGGATTGATGTTCCCGACCGTCCAGGTTTGGGTGTCACGCTCGATGAGGAGTTTGTCCTCAAGTACCTGGTTTCCGAGTCACGCTAGGTAAAGGTTGGGTCAGATGATAGGATCCCGTCATTTGGGACAATGAATCAGGGAGGATTTCGGATGAGCCGCGCGAAGACCGAGTATCGCTATGAAAAGTTGACCTGGCCCGAGATCAATGATGCGGTCGACTTGGGCAAAGTCTGCATTATCCCTTGCGGGGCGGTCGAACAGCACGGTCCCCACCTCCCATTGGATGTTGACCTGG
>CAWUOD010000541.1:0-2854 GCA_963923115.1 uncultured Singulisphaera sp. | reverse complement strand
GGCCCATTTCCGGGGCGGCAAGGATCGAATGGATGGTTCGTAATCAATCTTCGAATTGAGTCATAGGTGGCGAAGGGGATGGCGATCCCCTAGATTACGCGCTAACCAACGGACTCCATTCCATGCATTCCACCAAGCGTCTCTTTGGCGAATTATCTTTGGGCATACACGGAACCGCGCGCGCCGAGGCGGGTGGATCCCCCATTCTGTTTTTTCACGGTGTTGGTCGCCAGGGGCGCGATTTTGCCCCTCTTTTTGCGCCTTTGGGACACGACCGGTCGCTTTTTGCCATCGACGCCAGGGGGCATGGTCTTTCGGATAGGGCCCCCGGCCATTACCAGATCCGCGACCATGCACGCGATGCGGTCTCCGTTTTGGAGGCGATTACCCATTCTGGTGCCACCCCCGCGGTAATCTTTGGTCACTCCATGGGCGCGCTCGAGGCAATGACCACCGCATCGCTTCGTCCCGATCTGGTTCGGGGTGTGATTCTTGAGGACCCTCCGGGCCCTGGATTTCTCGCGAATCTGGACAACAACCCCTACAAGGGGATGTTCGAGGCCATGCGCCGGTTCGCTGGAAGCAACCTTCCCACACCCAGGCTCGCCGCGGAGCTTGCCGAGATCAGGCTGAGGACGGCTGACGGCGGAATGGTTCGACTTGGGGATGTGCGCGACATGGCCTCGTTGCGGCTGAGTGCCCGATGCCTGGCCCATGTTGATCCCGCCGTTTACGATCCCCTATTGGCGAAAAATTGGCTGAACGGGATCGATTTTGATGCGATGCTCAATGACATCCTTTCTCCCGTCCTTCTTCTTGCAGGCGAGGAGTCCAAGGGGGGAATGCTCCCCAAAGCGGAGGCGGAACATATCGCCTCACGGGTGAAGGATTGTTTGCTTGTGCGATTTCCCCAAACAGGCCATCTGATCCACTGGACCGCGACAGAGGCGTGTCTTGCCTCGGTTCATGCGTTTCTGGAATCTTTTGATTAAGCCGGGCAATCTCCTTTCCCAACGAGGTGCCGATGAAATTCTGGTCGCCTTTGGCCCAATCCCTGATTCTGTGCCTATTGCAGCCCTGTTTTGCCAGTGGGTTTCCTGATCCTGTCGTGATTGTCACCCTGGGTGATTCGATCACCAAAGGTTATCGTCCGGGCGTGGCCAGGGACGAAACCTTCAGCGCGCTGCTGGAAAAATCCCTCGGGGCCAAGGGGGCCCGTGTCCGTGTTGTCAACATGGGAATTGGGGGAGAACGGACCGACCAGGCACTAATAAGATTTGATAAGGAGGTCGTATCGCTAAAGCCCGCCGTGGTGACAATTATGTATGGCGCAAATGACAGCTATATCGACAGGGGCGGGGACCAGCCACGGATCGACAAAAAGCAGTTCGGGTCAAACCTCCGGGAACTGATACATCGTTGTGAAAAAATGGGCGCCCGCCCCATCCTCATGACCTCGAACTGTTACGGAACCAAACCAAATCCCAATGGCGCGGGGCAAAATCCCAACGATCTCCTTCGGGACTACATGGAGGTGATGCGTGGTGTCTCCAAGGAGACCGGAGTGATCCTCATTGACCATTTCGATTTCTGGACCCGCTCCTCCCGGAAAGGAATCGATGTGGGAAACTGGACCACCGACCAACTCCACCCCAATCCGATTGGCCATCAAAAAATGTCCGACCTAATGGTCGACACCATTTATAAAACTATTTCCAATCCTGAATAGCTCCCATTCAGGGAGAATCCACCAGGACCGGAAAATTCCAAACCGCATCCTAAAACAACCCCACCACAACCTTCCAAAGACTTCCGCTCTCCCCGGAGATATTTTCCCATGCAAGGCGCAACCGGCTACAAAGTCATCAAAAACGGCAAATTGTTTGACGGCACGGGACGGGGCACCTTGGAAAATGCCGCGGTATTGATCGAAAACGATCGAATCGCGTATGTCGGTCCCGAGGTGGGACTCCCCGCGATTCCCCCGGGGACTTCTGTGATTGATGCCAAAGACGCGACGATTCTTCCCGGACTTGTCGAAGCCCATTTTCACCCGACCTATTTCAATGTCGCGGCCCTTGAAGACCTCGATATCAAGTATCCGGTCGAATATGTGACTCTACTTGCGGCGGCGAACGCAAGACTCGCCCTGGAATGCGGCTACACTTCCGCCCGGTCAGGCGGAAGTCTTTTCAACATCGATGTATGGCTCAAAAAAGCGATAGAAAACGATGTCATCCCCGGTCCCAGGCTCGCAACAAGCGGGCGGGAAATTTGTGGTGTCGGGGGATTAATGGATTGGAACCCCGACTTTCGGAAAATCGGGATGGAGGGTCTGGTCCTTTTGGTTAATGGGCCGGACGAGGCGCGCGCCGCGGTTCGCAAGTTGGTAAAGGATGGGGTCGAGTGGATCAAGACCTATCCAACCGGCGATGCCGCTGCCCCCGACACCAACGATCACCACACCCTTTGCATGACCTTCGATGAGATGCGCGCGGTCGTCGCAACCGCCCACAATCATGGCCTCAAGGTGACGGGGCACTGTCGGGCGACTGATGGGATCAAGAATGCACTTAGGGCCGGGTATGACGCCATCGAACACGGAACCTTTATGGATGATGAAGCCATTGACCTTCTCCTCAAGCGCGATGTTCCCGTCGTCCCCGCCCTTTATTTCGAATACGCGAGCGTGGTTCGTGGCCCCGAGTTTGGCCTTCCCCGGAAAGTGATTGATGGCCACCAGGAAACCCTGGATGGCGGTGCCGAAAGCGCTAGGCGAATCCTCGCCGCCGGTGGACGGATGGGAATGGGCGGGGATTACGGGTTCGCCTGGAATCCCCATGGCGATTATGCC
>CAWUOD010000540.1:0-2859 GCA_963923115.1 uncultured Singulisphaera sp. | reverse complement strand
GTTGAGATAAGCCCAATAGCCTGGGGGTTGATAGGGGCGAACGCTCGGACCGCCGATTTTTTCGGTCAGCATCCCCGCCTCGTAAAGGACGGTGTCGCGGACGATTTCCGCGTCCAGACGGAACCGTCCCTGCCGGGACAAAAAGCGATTGGCAGGATCCTTTTCATGGCGCGAGGCGTCCTCCTCCGAGGATTGCCTATAGGCCTGGGTCATCACGACCTCCTTGAGGAAAGCCTTGATGTCCCATTTTCCGTCAATCAGCCTATGGGCCAAATGATCGAGAAGCTCCGGATGGCTGGGACGATCCCCCTGCGAACCAAGATCATCCAGATTGCGCGAAAGTCCCGCGCCAAACATCAATTTCCAAAGGCGATTGGCGATCACCCGCGAGGTGAGCGGATTTTCCGGGGAGACTATCCAGTTGGCAAGATCGAGCCGGGTCGCCCTTTGTCCGGGTTTGAGACCCTTCAAGGGTGGGAGCACGGCGGGTGTGCCGGGTTGCACCACTTCGCCTTTTTCGTCCATCCAGTTCCCACGAGCCAGAACCCGAATGGGGCGGGGAGGCACCGTTTCGGTAACGAGGGTGGTTGCCGCCATGTTGGCGATCGCGTCGCGCTTGCGGACCAATTCGGCAAGGGCCGCGCGGGAGGGATCATTTGCCGCGCCGAGCTCACGGGCGAATTTCTCGATTTCGCCGGTTTGGGACGGGGTTCGTTTGTTTGCCTCAAGCGCGAGGGCATCTCCCACCGCCTTGGGCCAGGGCCACAGGAGGCTTTGGGGTTTTTCACCCGCCAGAAGGACGCGGAAGTTTCCAAGAGTGTGCTGGGGGTTGTCCAGGTTTTGTTTGAGGGTCACGACAAGGGTGGCGCCTTGCGGGATCGCGGTGGATTTTTCCGCGAAAAATTCCGCCGCCTGGGGGCGTTTTTCATCACCCAGCACGGCCCATCCCCAGGTGGCGCCCTTGGCATCCTTGTCTATGGCGGCCTCGGCGGCCCAGCGCTTGTAGGGATTTTTGTCGGTGGCGATTGTCTGTTCGAAAGTGGCCCGGGCGGACTTGAGGTCGATCGGGGTCAATTTGCCGTCGGCCCCTTTCCAGGCTAATTCGATCTCTGAAAGAACAAAATTGCCATTGCCCGCGCGGCCGGGGCCGCCTCCGGGAAGTCCCGCTTTGGGCCAGGCTTCGACGCGGATTCCCTGGATGGTTTTGGGCAGGTCCTTGTCAAAGGTGAGGGTGTAGGTGTTTCTCGCGGGGTTTGGCCCCTGGGCGAGGAGGAAACCGTCCGCCTCCTTTTTCAGCGTGACTTTTTCCAAAGCCTCGGCTTTTGCGGGTGTCGCGGCTTTCCAACGGGCCAGATCGGTTTTCCACGGGAAGTTCGCCGCCGCCTTGTCGGCATCGGCCCGTGCTTTTGCAAGGTCAGCATCGGCTTTGGCCAAATCCGCTTTTTGGGCCGGAGTGGGCACGCGCATCTTCGAGCCCCACTCGTTGCCACCATAGAGGCCCTGTTCCTTGATGTCGGCAAAAAAGGCCTCAAATTGGTAAAACTCCTTGGTGGCGAAGGGATCGTATTTGTGGTCGTGGCATTCCGCGCAACCGAAGGTGACGCCAAGCCACACACCGCTGGCATTGCGAACGCGCTCGGCGGCGTATTTGGCAAGATATTCCCTGTCCTGGACACCACCCTCGGCGCTCATCATCCCCAAGCGGTTGTAACCCGAAGCGATCTTTTCCCGCTCGCCCGCGTTGGGAAGGAGGTCTCCGGCGATTTGCTCCCTTGTGAAACGATCAAAGGGGACATTGGAGTTGAAAGACTGGATCACATATTCGCGGAAGGGGTGGACGCTGACTTCCTGGTCGCCGTGGTAGCCGACGCTATCGGCGTAGCGGACCACATCCAGCCACCACATGGCCATCCTTTCCCCAAAACGGGGTGAAGCCAAAAGGCGATCGACCTGTTTTTCATACGCGTTGGGGGCGGTGTCCGCTTCGAAAGCGGCCAGCTCGCCCGGCGTGGGGGGGAGACCCGTCAAGTCGAAACTGAGTCGGCGAAGGAGAGTGCGACGATCGGCTTCGGGAGATGGCTTTAAGCCTTCCCTTGACATTGCCTGGTAGATCCACGCATCAATCCGGGAATTTCCCCAGGAGTTGTTTAAAAACCGGGAAGGGACTTTGGCGAGGGGCTCAAAGGCCCAGTGCCCCTTCCATTTCGCCCCTTCCTGGATCCATCTTTCAAGCAATTTGACCTGTGAGGCGTCAAGGGCTTTGCCGCCTTTTTTCGGAGGCATGTGCCTGGCATCGGATTCGGGAAGGTGGATCCTTGAGAGCAGGTCGCTTTGCGAAGGATCGCCGGGTTTGACGATGGGGCCGTTGTCGCCCGCGCCGAGAAGCCCTTCCTTTGTGTCGAGGCGAAGGTCCGCTTTGCGACGGTTTTTGTCGAACCCATGGCAACTGAAGCAGTGATCCGAAAGGATAGGCCGAATATCCCGATTGAAATCAACGGGGGTTTGAGGCGCCGGGGCTGGGGGATTGGCCTCGCCTGTCGCGTAATGTTTCCCGAGACCAAGGCCCAAAATGCCCAAACCCAAAATGGCTGAAAATTTCGCAAAGCGGCGCATGAAGCACTCCCAAGTGCTGGGAAGAAATTTTACCCGCCCTTATAAGACGGGTGTGTCCGAGGATGAACCGGACCGGGGGAGGGACAAGTCGGGCGGTGGCCCCTCCCCGATCCTTGTATTTTAGCCCAAACCCGGCTATTCGAAAGCCGGATTTGTTGGTGTGGGCTCCTTGGGTTCCGGAACCTTTGGAGACGATTATTTCGATTCGCGCAGGTAGATATTTTTGAACCAGAGCTTGTCGCCGTG
>CAWUOD010000539.1:0-2859 GCA_963923115.1 uncultured Singulisphaera sp. | reverse complement strand
GGAATTAGGCAATTAGTTCTGATTAATAGCATTATGCAGGACAAATCAAGTCGCAGAATAGCGATTTTTGGAATTGGATTCAAGCCTATTAACAAAAGTGGAGCTAGGGTTTCGATGACCAAACCACCCCCTATGCAACACCCCCTTCAAGAACCTTGGAGCCCCAATGCAAAACTTTTCCAATTTAGGCAGAGTGACGCTACTGGGGCTGTTATTGTTGACCCTGACTTCTTGCAAACAAACCAAAACGGGGACAACGGCAGATCCTCTTTTGCCATCCTCACCAACTCCAACTTCTCCCCTGACTCCCGCCAAAGTCACCTCAACTGGCGGGGAAAGTACTGATTCGCATGGCAAGGATGGTTCAAAATAATAGGGGAATTATTCGACAATCATCACAACCTATTGGGGCAATTCCACAACCTGGATCTGATTATTGTCCATACCAACAAAAAGCTTCCTGCCGTCCTTTGAGGCTTGAATGCAATACGCCCCGAAATTGGGCAGCTTTTTGGAAAATTGCTTCTTCTTGGTCTCCAGATTCCAAATCGAAATATTACCTCCGTAACCACTCACCGCAACCCTTTTTCCATCACCCAGCAAGCACAAGCCGTAGAGATCATCTTCAGTCGGTCCCATCTCGCCAATAGCCTTGCCTGTGGCGGCCTCCCAGGTTCGGATTTTTCGGTCATGGCCAATTGATACAAGTGTCTTGTTATCAGGAAGAAAAACGATTCCAGTGGTACCCCCAATCGTGCTTCCCTTGAACGCCTTGAGTTCTTTTCCAGCCGGAATTTCCCAAACTTTTATTTGCCCCTCCGCCCCCGCAACAGCAGCGGTTTTCCCATCCGGAGAAATTACGGAACAAAATGCGGCGCCAGACAAACTTCCCAAATTCTTCGTTTCCTTGGCCTGCTCAATATTCCAAATCCGGGCGGACTTGTCGGAGCTTGCCGTTAACAGGCTTTTTCCATCCGGGCTGAAAGTCACACCATCCACTATCCCAGTATGGCCCTTTAGTTCCTTAACCTGTTTTCCGTCGTTGATATTCCATAACCGAATGGTTTGGTCTGTGGAAACGCTTGCCAGTAATTTGCCATCAGGAGCGAATGATACCCCATAGACCGGCCCTGAATGCCCCTTGATTTCAATTGTTGATTTACCGGTTGCGACATCCCAAAGGCGGATGGTCTGGTCAAAACCAGCTGAAGCCAAGGTCTTCCCATCTGGAGACAAAGCCAGATTGTGTACCAACGCGGTATGTCCAGTCCAAATGGAATCAGCCAAGGCAACCCCAATGGTCACAACCAGCAATCCGCACACCAACAACGGCATTACCGGGACCAACAGGACTCGTAATCGCGGCATCTCGGCCTCCCAATTTGGAAGTTTTCAATCAGATTCGGGCAGAGGATGCCCGGATCAGGGACAGTTGTTTGGGGCTGGGTTGGGGCAGTTGTCCCTCATAAGAAGATAGAAAGGAAATCAACCATGAAAATAGGGCCCTTCAAGATCCTTGGAACATTGGGCACTGGTGCCCACAGCACAATTTTTAAGATCCGTCGTGACTCGGATCCCAAAACCTATGCCCTTAAGGTCGTTCCTATCGATGATCCGGAGGAAGACCTCAAATTTAAGGTGCAGGCTGAGCACGAGTGGGAGGTTTTACAGTCTCTGGACCATCCAAACATTCTCAAGGGTTATGCTCTGGAAGTAATCAAGGATTGGTTTTTTAGGCCCAAGAAAGTGCATTTGTTGCTGGATTTTGTGCCAGGACAACCCCTTGATAATGTGAAGGGGCTAAATGTTCCCCGTACTGTTGAAGTTTTTCAAAAGGTCTCGGCAGCTATGGTCCACATGCATCGCCGTGGGATATTCCATGCCGATCTCAAGCCCAATAACATAATGCTGGCTCCGGGTGGTGTCCTCAAAGTGATTGATTTTGGTTTGGCTCACATAAAGGGGGCTCAGAAAGGGAGAGTTCAGGGCACACCCGAATTCATCGCTCCAGAAACAGTTAAACAAAAAATTGTCAATGAACGAACCGACATTTTTAACTTTGGCGCGACAATGTACCGGATGTTCACATGGAAAATTCCGCCAACCGTGATCGGAAATCCGGATACGGGAGGGGTGCTGGATGCAAAGCTATGGCAAAACCAGCTTAAACCGGCCCGGGACCTGAAACCCGATCTTCCAGAAAATCTTGCAAACCTGATTGATGGATGTATGAGTTACTTGCCAACCGGTCGTCCGGAGCGATTTGGGGAAATCCTCAGCGAATTGGAACAAATTCGGGAATCACTTCCTTCAGGGCCTGACGACACTCTCGAAAATATGGACGCAGTTTAAATCTCACGGGACCTCTATTGAATATTCCCTTTTCCAAATTTTCAGATCCCCAATCCCTTCCAAAAAATGATGGCGCCGGAGTAGCGTCAAATTCTGGACCATCGGATTCCACACAAATTTGTGAACGGATTGCAGACCTGGAAGCTTGGGTGGCATTCGACGCCGCCACACAAGTGGCCCAATTGGCCAAAATTTATCACAGTTTTGACCCGGAACAAACCTCCCAGGATACACACTCAAAACCTCCAACGGAACAATTAAACCTACTTTTTGAAACCGCGCTTCCATTCTTTGAGTGCGCCGGGTTTGAAAAACTTTCATGGATGGACCTTCACGAGGCTTCGCAAACTTCGACCCCGCATGGAATCAATCTTCATGTGGATCCTTTGCGATATGAGGCCATGCTTGTTTTGGGACGGGGAAAGGGAAAAAGAACACGACATCATCGCCCTTGGTGGACTTTCTGGCGAAAAACCGAATACTCCTTCGAGGTCCATAACCGCATCA
>CAWUOD010000538.1:0-2873 GCA_963923115.1 uncultured Singulisphaera sp. | reverse complement strand
TCTGGTCTCGTGGGCTCGGAGATGTGTATAAGAGACAGGGGTCAATGCTACTAATGTAGGACCAATACAATGCCGCCTGTGCTTTGTTGAACTGTGCCAATGATGTCATCTTGGCTTTGTCATCCAACGCTTTTTTTGCGTCTCCCCGAAGTTTATCCTGTTCGGCAAAACCGTAGTAAGTGGATACCCCAAGGCCCAATGTGGCCAAAATGAAGAATACAAGGGTGATGATAAGCCCTGTATTCGATTCGCGCTTCTCAGCCATAACGGTCTCCCAATATTGGGCGGTCCATTTGCTAGGGGGAGCCTATGCAATTACTTTTGAAGCCTAATCCATTTGCTGGTTTCGTCAATTCCGCAATGCCGGAAAAATGGGAATTTTAACGGAATATTCCTTAGCTCTTGACAAAAATTATTCGGATGATCCTTTGTGGCTCCCATACTATCCCTTTATAAGCATTTCCCTGAACAAAATGGCATGGAGCGGTTCTTTGAGTTCCCAAATTGATACCTCTGAGCAAACCCTTTGGTTGGTTGATACGCATTCGCTTATTTTTCAGGTTTTTCATGCCATACCCATGATGACAAGTCCCCGTGGTTTGCCTGTCAATGCCGTATTTGGAATTGCAAGGGATTTGTTGGGCCTAAGGGATCGGAAACCAACCTATCTTCTTTGTGCCATGGATCGGGCCGAGCCAACCTTTCGTTCATCCATTTTTCCAGCCTACAAGGCCCATCGCCCTGAGCCGCCTGCCGATTTGATTGGTCAGTTTCCATTGATTGAACAATTGATTGAGGCATTGGGCATACCACTCCTTTCCGTTGCCGGCTATGAAGCTGACGATTTGATTGCCACAGTTGCGACTTATTCCCAGGAAATGGGGATTCTTTGTCACATCTGCACCTCCGACAAAGACTGTCGTCAGCTTTTGTCTCCCAAAACCTTTTTGTTTAATCTCAGAAAAGGCACCGTATTCGGAACTTCCGAACTTTTTGCGGATTGGGGCATCCGTCCGGATCAGGTTGTCGACCTCCAGGCTATGGTTGGCGACAGCGTGGATAATGTTCCTGGTGTCCCCGGTATTGGTTACAAAACCGCGGCAAAGCTTCTCCAGGATTTCGGTACCCTGGAGGGTGTTTTTGAAAATGTTTCCAGGGTGCCGGGTGCCAAAAAACAGGAAGCACTCAAAGCCTCGATTGATCAGGTTTCAATTAGCAGAAAACTGGTGCAATTGGAACGGAATTGCCCGATTAGTAGGGATTGGGAATCCTGGCGATTGCGCGAACCCGATTATGCCAGGTTGTATGAGCTTTTCCGGGATTGGGGATTTCGGACACTTTCCAACCAGATGGAAAAGAAGTTGCCCAAAAACCCTTCGGCCGTCTTTCTTCAAAATCAGAATTCGGGAGGAAAAACAACTTCTTCGCGAGGGGAACAATCCCCGACAATGGCCGGTCTTTTTGATTTTTCTGAAGAATCGCCTAAAGTCAGCGGTTTTACCCAAGGAAATCAAACCAAAAAAAATCCCAAGCCGATTGGACAACCTGGGCTTTTTGATGAAGTTGACGCTGGGGATTCCCCTCCCGTTGATCCGGGTTGGGATTACTCCGGGTATGAGGTTATTGAAACTGAGGCCCGGTGGGAATCGCTCCTTGGGGAATTAAAAACATCCTCCCGTTTTGCGATTGATCTGGAGACGACGGCCCTTGATATTCGGGATGCCCAAATTGTCGGGATTTCCCTCTGTTTCCAAAAGGGAAGGGCATTTTATCTGCCCTTGATGGGGCCCAAGGGGGCCAGCCTTCTTTCCAGGGAAATGGTTTTGGAGGGGATTAAGCCTCTCCTGGAGGGGCAAACTCCCGGCAAAATCAACCAAAATATCAAATACGATATGATGGTTTTTGCCAAACACGGGATTTTCCTTCAGGGGATTGAAGGAGACTCCATGATAGTCGATTACCTGCTTCATGCTGGTGAAAGAAGTCACGGTTTGGATGAGCTTTCCAAGCGCTATTTGAACCACCGGATGATACCTATCACGGATCTGATTGGGCCTTCCTCTCGCAAGGAACCCCAACGGACAATGAACCAGGTTCCGGTTGCGGAAGTGGGGCGCTATGCTTGTGAGGATGCCGATGCCGCCTGGCAACTACACGAACTCTTGTTTAACCAGCTTCAACAATCCGATCAGGTTGGGAATTTTGTCGACCCTCCAAACAGCCCAACGGGAATAGTTCCACAGGTTAAAATTAGCCCAAAACCATTTGACCAGGTAAGGCTTTACCGCGAAGTGGAAATTCCACTGCTGTCTGTTTTGGCCTCCATGGAGATGCGCGGAATCCGTGTTGATAAGGATCACCTCTTTCGGCTGGGCCAAAAGATGGGGGTGGCAATTGATAAACTTCAAGGGGAAATTTACGAATTGGCAGGAGGCCCATTTGACATTCAGTCCTTGCCCCAATTGAGGGTGGTTCTGTTCAACAAACTTGGGTTACCGGCTCTCAAAAAAACCGGTATCACGAAGGAACCGAGCACCGACCAGGAAACATTGGAAAAATTGGCCGCTCTGGACCATCCAGGCGCGGCGATAACCCGCGCAATTCTCGATTTGCGCAAAATCACCAAGCTCAAAAGTACTTATGTTGATACCCTTCCCACGATGGTGCATCCATCGACCGGCAGGGTCCATGCCTCCTTTCACCAGACCGTGGCCGCGACCGGAAGACTAAGTTCAAGCGATCCAAACCTGCAAAATATCCCTGTAAGGGATGATATGGGCCTTGAGATTCGGCGGGCGTTTCTGCCCGAAGAGGGTTGGGATCTTTGGACCGCTGACTATTCCCAAATTGAGTTGAGGTTGTTGGCTCACCTC
>CAWUOD010000537.1:0-2879 GCA_963923115.1 uncultured Singulisphaera sp. | reverse complement strand
GGGGTGGTTTGGATTCATCGGGCTTGGCGACATCGACCAGCGATACCGTTATGTCCGCTTTGCCACGATAAAGCGTTCCGCCTGATCCCTGTTCGTACATCGAAAGCTGATTGACCTCAAGGTAGATCACATAATCGGCTTTGAAGTGCTTGCCGATGTCGGAGACTTCCTTGTCCTGCCAATCCGGATGCTGGTTCTTGTAGTCCTCAACCTTGCGGGGAGAAACAATCGAGATTTTTTCCTTGTTCGCGGTCGTCAGATCCTTGAGGTTCTTCTCGAGGAAAAACGCGATTTCGCGGTCCGCCTGGAGGAACTCGGGACGCAGATCGAGCTTCATATAGGTCAGAATCAGGATCTTGTTTTCCTTCTTCTTGTCCTTGCTGGCAACGGTGCCGATCTCCGCGTCTTTCTTGGGCTCCGGAGCCGCAAAAAGGAAGTAGGGAACGGACAACATATTGCAGCCCGAGGTGATCCCCAAAAGGGCCGGAGCAATGGCTCCGAGAAGGCCGCGGCGGGTGAAACGGTTCATTGTACTTTCTCCATCAGTTTCCAAATATGCGGGGAACCACCACCATCGCCAACCATCTGAGCAGAAGAAGAAGAAAAACGGCGGCAAACAAAAGCACCAGGCGAAATTCCCATTTCCGGTTCCAATAGAACCTTCGCTGAAGAATGCACACAACGCTCCAGACCCAGACCATTCCGCTCAAAAAAAGCAGAATGGGCCCGGCCGGGTTGGCCCGGAACGCAGGCCCCGGATCGAGGTGAGCCATAAGCGAAAAGCTTGTTGTCAGTCCACAACTGGGACAGGGGAGTCCCGTGACCGCAAGGAAAGTGCAAGGGGGCAGACCAAGCTGTGTATGGCTGGCCATCGCCTTGGGCGTTCCATCGGTTTCGTACGGATTGATCCACCGGGCCAGCCCCCAAACAAGGGTGATTCCACCAAAAAGCCACACAAGCAGCAGCCAGTCAAAAAGACCAAGACGCATGACAACGCCTTTTTTGTTGGAATTCACTCAAGTCGGGCCGGGAAATAACCGAAGCGGTTTGCGAAAACAAGGGGAATTAAAAAACGATCCAAAGGCCGAGTGGTTTTATTCCCAAATCAGGCCAATTCCCACAAGAAATACTGGTTTTCCGAAAGGGATTCGCTCCAACCCCAAAGGGGGTGCCGGGCAATCGGGCTGAACGGGGGCGGCCCGGAATCAGGCGGCTTTGCGACGGGGCAAAAAGGGCCCGATGTGCTGTTTCACCTTGGATTTGGCCCACTGGATGTTGAGTTTGATCAACTGGCGAATCAGAATCGAATTGGTGGAGGCATCGGATCCCGCGGAATAGGCAATACCGCTGGCCCGGGGGCGCAGAATCGCCCTCAAAGCCCCACGATCAATTTCCACACGGGTGGCAAACAGCCCTGCGGAGAGGAACATTCTTTGGTATTCCTGCGCCGTGAAGACCTGTTCATTGATTCCGCTTTCCAGCTCCTTGAGCAACTTGGCGTCCACCGTTTCCGCCATGTAGGAGCCGACCGGTTCCGTCCCCATCATGATGAATCCGTCCGGTTTAATGACCCGGCGAAACTCACTAAGGCAGGCAATCGGATCCGCGAAATGATGCAGCGTGGCGAAGAGCACCACGCCATCAAATGTGCCCGAGACAAACGGCAGGCGGGCCGCATCGGATGCGAGGAAATTCATATTGGGATATTTGGCGCCAAAACGCATCCGGCCGACTTGCAAGGTCTGGGCATCAATGTCGGAAACATAGATTTCCCCATCCATTCCATGGGTCTGGGGACTGGAACAACCACCCACCTCAAGGAGTCTCGGGGATTTGTTTCCCTTCAACTCCTCTTTCATGAAGGACACACCCAAAAGATGATCCTCGACATAGTCATAGGTTGATTGCGGCTTGTTCAGACGATTCCAATGGCTTGGCAATTCCAAACCCAACCCCACCACGCACTGAATCAGAAGCGGTTTGTTTTCGCAAACAATCCACTCTCCCGATTCCCTTACGAGGCCAATTTCGAGAAGATGAAGCCCGCCTCGGGAAGGTGAAGTCAGCATAAACGGGACGGAAAGGGCCCGCCCGGAAGCTACATCCACAGGCAGGGTGGTTGGCCTTCCCGGCAAGGGAATCAGGTTCCCCGCACCGTCCCACCAGCGATGGGCAAGCCTCACCGCGCCCGGTCCTTTGGAGGAAATGGGAAGGGAACCATCATTGAAGATCCGAACATTCCAGGAATGGGTTTGGCCCGCCGGAATGGTCTCGGGGATATAGTGCCGCTCGATGTGAAAGCGGGGCTTGCCATCTGCCGCCAATGGGAGGCCCGCTACCGCAGCCGATTCCTTACCCTGGCTGTTTTGGTCCTCCAGGAACTGCTCCAACCCAGGCACCCTTTGGAAGTAATAATTGTTTTCCGCGCAAAGATGAAATTCGGGCAGGTGATAGTTGTTGGAAAAGATCTGCCGGATTTGGTTCAGGTGTTCAGGAGTGGCCGGGAGCGAAGCGGATTCGCAAACAACTTTCCATGCCTTTTCCGGCAGGGACATCCTGTTCTCCACCACTTTTAGCCCGGGCAAAAACAAGGAAACCCCACCATGCACCAGCCAAAATTTTCCACAAGCGGGGCATTTATGGCCCCCGTCCTGAACCACCAATTCATTGTGACCACAATCCAGACATCGGTAGGGGTTTGAGGACATTTCAAATTCCGAAATCTGGTTAATTCTGGACAAGTACCCAATCCCGGAGCAATTGGGGAACGGATTTCAAAAAAGTTATCGACCGTTTTTTGATAAAAACCGAAGAAAAAAACATCATGATTGACCGTCGGGCCTTTGTGGCACCCTTTGATCGGTCCCCGTTCCCATTTC
>CAWUOD010000536.1:0-2881 GCA_963923115.1 uncultured Singulisphaera sp. | reverse complement strand
AATCAGGTTTCCTTCGTTCTTGGTGACAAGGCCTGTTTGAACCTGGCCACTTTTCAGGGCCAGAACGCTTTGACGGAAAGCCTGGTCGACATTTCGGCTAGGATCAAGGATGTCCTCACAAAGCCTTTCCAGACCCCGGGCCCCCACTCCGTCGAGTTGTGGTCCGACCTTGGCGCCAAGTCCACCCAGTTGATGACAGTTGCCGCAATGTTTGGTGAAAAGCTCTTTTCCCTTGTCAAGATTGGGTTTTGCCTTCGCAAAAACCGTTACCCGGTTTTTGATCAGGTCATCCACCTTTCCATCTCCCGGAGGAGCTTCCGCATCGTACTTTTTGACAAGGTCCCTTGCTTTGTCGATCCCGGAGGCTTCAAGCCTGGTTGCCACAACCCGGTCACGAACCAGGCTTGGGGGGAGAACGCTTTTGGCAAGGGCATTAAACACGACCTGGGCCCCGGATTTGTTCGAGGCCATCTCCCTCGCGCTTGCCAATTGAAGTCGATAAGGAACAGACTTGAGTGCGACCATCAATTGATCCAGCAGATTGGATTGCTGGATCTTGCCCGCCTGGATGGCCATTTGTTCGCGTAGGCCCAGGGAATTCGAGGCGTCCGCCAAAAGATCCAGGGTCGCTTTGTAGGCGCCTTCGAGATCAATTTGAGCCCACGACTGGATGGCGATAATTCGCCTTCGGTCGGCCTGTTCCCTTGATCGAACGATCGTTTCCAGTGTTTTCAGGGTTTCCTTGAGTCGGAGGTCGCCCGATAACAAAATCGCATCATCCTTACGGGCCAGGTCCTTGCCGGCTATTCCATCAAGGGCCAATTTTACGGCTTGGTCGTTGACAAAATCCGGAAGGGGGCGGCCGCCTTCCCGAAGTCCCTGAACAAGGTCCCGAAGCAGGGCAAGGTTATTTTGTTTGAAACTTGCGCTTGAAAGGGCTTCGGAAGCCCTTCGGAGATCTTCCGCCTGGCCCAATTTTCCGATGTGCCTGAAGGCAAGGGCAAGATATTCCCCCTCGCCTTTGAGCAGGGGAAGTTGATTCGACAGATATTCCGAAGCTTCCCGGGTTGGAACGCCCAAAGCGGCAAGGGCAATCATTTTTCGCTGTTCGTCGGTTCTGTCCGGCCTTTGGGCTTCCTTCCAGCCGTCCGTTCCCGGAAGGAGTTGATCCCTCAGGCTGATTTTGAGCGCATGGGACAGGTGATCGTCCGAAGCGGGTGTGGCTTTGGCAGCCGCCAAAAGCGGGTCGATATTCTGTCCGGACCGAATTCTTCCAAGGGCTTCCGAAGCGATTCGACGCACCATCGGGGATTGGTCGGCAAGGCTTTTTTGTCGAACAACAGCCACAAGTTCCTGACCTGGTTTGGCATATTCCATCAAAACCCGAATCGCATGGGCGCGGACCAGGCTTTCGTTTGCCTCGAGGGCTTTGGCGACAAGGGAGTCAAGATTTTCGCCTTGCTTGAAAATGCGCGAAAGGGTCCAAAGGGCAAGCGACTTTGCCTGCGGGCTTTGCCCATTTTTGGCAATCCCGGCCAAACCCTCTTTCACGGGGCAATGCGCGTCGGGGCTTTTCCTGGCCAGAATCTCCAGTTCATGGCTGGCTTTGATGGCGAGTTCGCGCTGGGGGCCTGAAAGCAGTTCGAGAAGGTCCTTGGCCTCCATCCTTGTCAGATCGCCAACGGAGGAAGGATTGGGGAGGTTGTCCTTGTCGGCGACGATCCGCCAAATCCTTCCACGAAACCGGTCACGGCCGGGGTGGGTCAGGGGAACTTCGTAGTGGCCAATGATCCGGTTATAAAAGTCGGCGACATACATTGCCCCATCCGGACCTGGTTTGAGATCGACCGGCCTGAACCAGGGGTCCGAGGAAACAACAAGATCGGGTTGCTCGACGGCTACAGGGGAAGAACCCCGAAAATCGATCCGGTCACGGTTGATGCGACTGGTCACCACATTTCCCAGAAACACATTCCCCTGGAATTCCTTGGGAAATTGTGATCCGGAGTAGATCAGGCATCCCGCTATCCCGGTGGAACCATGGTCATGCTTGCACATTTCAGGACCATAGCCCAAACCATCGTGGGGCTTGCCAAAGCTCGGATAAAAGGCTCCCCGAAGGAGACCATAGACGGGTCGGCTGTGGCAATCGGCGCTGTAAAAATTTCCCCATTCATCCGCCGCAAGACCAAAGGGATTCACCTGGCCGAAGGTGTATTGTTCAAGGCCGGTTCCATCGAATCGAAACCGGTAGGTGTTTCCCGATTGCAATTTGAGCCTTTTGCCATCGGTCCCCTCTATTTCCGACTCGTTGGCGAACCCGTGGGTGGCGTAGATCCAGCCATCCGGGGAATGGGTGAAGGCATTGGTCATTCCATGGGTATCCCGGGAACCGTAGCCCTTCAAAACAACCTTTCGGGTGTCCGCTTTTCCATCGCCGTCCGTGTCTTCCATCAAAAGCAGTTCACCGATGTGAAAAACCAAAGCGCGTCGGGGGCTGTTTCCCGGAAGTGGCAGGAGGCCAATCGGGATATTCAGTCCCTCGGCGAAGGTGACGACCTTTCGCGCCTTTCCGTTTTCGTCAAAATCCGAAAGAATGTGAACTTTGTCCCGGGCCTTGGAAAGGTCCTTGGCCGGGTAGGGATATTCGAGGGTCGAGGTTACCCAAAGCCGCCCCTGATCGTCCCAGGCGATGTTCATTGGCTTGTGGATGTCGGGCTCGGCAGCGACAAGCTGAACCTTAAGGCCGGCGGGAACCCTAAGGGCTTTGAGTTCATCGGCGGGTGAAAGGGCCTCGGAAGGGGCCACAAGCAGAGGATTCTGGGCGTTGGCCACACTTTGGGCCATCAATAAACCAAAACCCCAAAAAAGGGCCCGGGAA
>CAWUOD010000535.1:0-2899 GCA_963923115.1 uncultured Singulisphaera sp. | reverse complement strand
GGGCCCTTGTTGTGAACGCCTCCAACCGTGAAAAGATCTGGACGGTTTTGCTTGGGGCCAATCGCTGTCCTGATACCCGAATCATCGATGAAACCCTCGACACCACCATGGTCGCCATTCAGGGCCCTGAAGCCATTGCGATCTGTGGCAAAATCGCCGGGCTCGATTTTTCGGGATTGGGCAACTACCACTCACAATCCATCCTCTGGAAAGATCACGAAATCCTTGTCAGCCGGACCGGCTACACAGGTGAGGATGGAATGGAGTGGTGTGTGCCAGCCGCCCTGACTGACTCCCTGGTTTCCGCCCTTGCCGACGAGGGTGTTTCCTGGTGTGGGTTGGGTTGCCGGGACACATTAAGGCTCGAGGCGGCGATGCCGCTCTATGGACACGAACTCGAGGAGGATATCGACCCACTTCAGTCGGGTCTTTCCTTTGCCGTTCGAAGACCACTTGAAGGCTTTATCGGAGCGAATGGGCTTGCCAAACGCGCGGAGAACCTCGAACGACCGATTCGAACGGGGTTGAAGTTGACGGGTAAAAGAATCGCCCGGCAAGGCGACAAGGTCTACCAGGACGGCAGGGAAATCGGTGTCGTAACAAGTGGAACATTTGGCCCGACAGTTGGCGCATCCATCGCCATGGCCCTTGTGAATCCTGTTGCGGCCAAGAGCCCTTCTCCGGTTGAGATAGATGTGCGGGGAAAACGGGAAGAGGCGGTCTGGGCCCCCCTCCCATTTTACAAAAGGCCCAAAGCGTAGTGAGCTTCCTCAACCATTGGATAAGCGACAATTTTTCGGTTCAATTTACCCAAGGGAGAATTATCCATGTCCGAAAAGCGTTTTGCTCCAACCCATGAATGGGTCGAAGTCAGGGACGGTTTGGCAATCGTGGGCCTTACCAGGTTCGCGGTGGAGCAACTGACGGATGTTATTTACATCGACCTGCCAAAAGTCGGCGCCTCGGTCACCAACGGGCAGCCAATCGCGGAAATCGAATCCGTGAAAGCCGTCAGCGACATCTACGCTCCCGTGGATGGGGAAATCACCGAGGTCAACACCGCGCTCTCCTCGGATGCGTCGATCGTCTCCCGGGATCCCTTCGGTGATGGCTGGCTTTTCAAGATCAGGACGAACAAAGCCAACCCAACCTCACACCTGCTCGACGAAGCCGGTTATAACTCTCAAATCGCTGGCCAGGCCCATTAACCAACCAGGGGAAAAAGCCCCCGGAAGTTGGAAGGTCCGGTTTTGCCCTATTTTGGAGACTTCTCGAGTCTCCTGATTCGCGGGAATCCTTTGGGAGATACTTTCTAATGTCCTATGTGGCCAACACCGCCTCCGAGCAAAAAGCGATGCTCGAAACAATTGGCGAAACCTGTGTTGATGGGCTTTTTTCGCCGATCCCCGAAACATTGAGACTTCGCCGCGATCTTGCGATTCCGGGTCCGTTCGCCGAGCAGGACCTGACCAGGGTCATGGGGGGAATGGCGTCGGCGAACCGTTCTGTCGAGGACCTTGTCTGTTTTTTGGGTGGGGGCGCATACGACCATTTCATTCCCGCGGCGGTCGACACACTATCCATGCGCAGCGAGTTTTACACAGCCTACACCCCCTATCAGGCCGAAGCCAGCCAGGGAAGCCTCCAGGCCTTTTACGAGTTTCAAACCCTGATTTGTCAATTAACCGGCATGGATGTCGCGAACGCCAGTCTTTATGATGGCGCGAGCGCGGCGGCCGAGGCGGTCCTGATGGCGATGTCCGTTACCGGTCGTCAGGGGAAAATTGTGGTTGCGGAAACACTCCACCCCAACGCCCGCCAGGCCATTTCCACCGTCCTTGCCAACCTGGGTCCGCGAATCGAAGTCCTTCCATGTCCGGGTGGCTTCCTCAACCCGATTGAAGCGGATCTTGCCCTGGACGACACGACTGCTTGCCTGGTTGTGCAGAATCCGAATGTCCTTGGCGGCCTGGAGGAGATGGCGGAGCTTGCCCAAAAAGCGCAAGCCAAGGGGGTCCTATTGGTGGCTTCGGTCGATCCCGTAAGCCTGGGTATCCTGAAAAAACCCGGAGATTATGGAGCTGATATTGTTATCGCGGAGGGACAGGGGTTGGGCAATCCGTTGGCATATGGAGGTCCTTACCTCGGATTGATGGCTTGTCGGGAGGAATTCGTCCGAAAAATCCCGGGCCGACTCATCGGACAAACCGTCGATCGCAATGGCAAAAAGTGCTTTGTTCTGACCCTCCAAACAAGGGAACAACATATTCGCCGTGAAAAAGCCACAAGCAATATATGCACCAATCAGGGACTATATGCATTGCGCGCCGCGATCCATCTTTCCCTTCTGGGCCCCCAGGGACTTAAGGAAACCGCGACTTCCTGCACGCAAAAAGCTCACTATTTGGCCAACGCGCTCCTTGCGACCGGGCTGGTTCATCTCAGCCCGGACCGCCCTTTTTTCAAGGAATTCACAGTAAAGCTCGAATCTTCCATCGCAAAACGATGGTCGCCACGGGATCTGGTCAACCGGATGCTCGACGAGGGATTTTTGGCCGGTTATCCCACGGGGAATTGGCTGGTGGGCAAGGCGGATTGCCTGACCATTGCCGTCACCGAAAAGCGGACAAGGGAAGAAATGGACAGGTTCGTGGAAACATTCGCAAGGGTGGCGACCCAATAGCAGGGGACACCCCAAGGCTCCATCACCTAATAAAGATTCAAAGCCAAATTGGAGTTTTTTCATGGACAAGAATCAATCCACCGGTCTTTTGTTTGAAATATCCCGACCGGGACGCCGCGCACACCGCGTGGGCGGGCTTGATGTTCCGGAAATCCCTCTTACGGACCTGTTTCCCTCCGATGCCCTCGCGAAAGAGCCTCCGGCCCTTCCGGAGCT
>CAWUOD010000534.1:0-2908 GCA_963923115.1 uncultured Singulisphaera sp. | reverse complement strand
CCCCCGGGGAACTTCTCCAAAGGATATGGAACCAATCTTCGGACATGGCCGATCCAGCCTACCTTTGGTTGTCCGTTCGAGCCTTGAGGGAAAGCCTGCTGGAAAACCCTAATGATGCCCGGGCCTGGCTCAGGTTGGGCAGTGCCTACGCCTTGATGAATCAAAAAACGATTGAACGGTCGCATTTTCACCTGGGCGTACCGATGTACCAGATTCGTCGTTTCCAGGCTATTCATTGCCTCTCCAAAGCCGCTTTTTTGGCACAGGACGACAGCGTTTTGCAAACCGCCAGCCAACTCCTTGCCCAGAATTACGGTGAGCAATTCATGGATCGCACCCTGTACCACATGAAGGAGTACCGCCAGATCATTGGAAGGTCAGTCCCGGCCAATTTCACCAAGCAATATGAAGAATCCCTCAAACGCATTGATGGAAATCTGGCCGCCCTGGAAAAGGAAGTCAATCAGAGACTGGACCGTTACGAAAACCAATCAAAGCGAATTGAAACCGCCCGCCAGGGAGCATCAGCCCTGGAAAAGGCCCAGGTTGCTTTTCAAATGGGTTTGCTGACCACGGCATTTGAGCAGATTGAATCTGCCGAAGCGAGGGAGCAGGCCAACCTTGACGGCACGGGCAGGGTGGCAAGAGATACGGATCTATTCCGAATTGAAATTCTTCTTCATTTGGGGATGGCAGATAATGCTTCATTACTACTGAATGAGGATATGAAAGTTCGATTCGGAATAAATCCTTCCCTAATGATTTCCAATTACAATTGGTACCAAACGATTGTTGCGGCAAGTCAGGGAAAATATTCCATTGCGGATGGCTACCTGGGTGATTCCATCCAGCAATTATCCCGCGAACAACAGGGAATTTTCCGCACAATGGCCGAATTTTCCCTTTTCAAAAGCCAAAAGGAGACCAGAAAGATACCACAATCAATCGATATGGTCGGGATCGATTTTGGCCGTCACATGCTCAATCAGGCACAGACAGCAAGCGGATTGGGACCTTGGGTCACCTCCTTCTTCTATTTCGCTCCAACGGAAAGCCGTTTAACCGGATTGGATTTGGATGAAGCGATGAATATCCATTTCGTCGGATTAAAGGCAACAAACAACCTGGGTGAGTTTAATAGTTGTCGTGCATTTTTGAAATTGGAAGCCGGAAATGTCCCGGAAGCAAGAGAGGTATGGGAAAAGGCCCTCCATGATTCTCCTGAAATGGGGTCCCTAAAGGTTGTTGAAGAGTTTTTGTCCAAGGTTCGTTGAAATTGAAAATCTGGGTAAGACAGGTTGCCTCCACGAGTTTCTTTTCCTGGAGGCAACCAATATTTTTTTCTTCCAAACCCTTAAGAGAAAACGACTTAACGAAATTACATTTTTTGTTTTGATTCCTGTTCGGATCCGCTAGAATCTCGTCTGGACTGGTATTTTCACTTCCGGTGGATTCGGGGAATAGCGATGGGCGTGCTTCCGGACTGGCGCATTGAGAGGGATGTCAAGATTGATCCCTTTGCCACCGCGGAGGCAAGACCCGGTCGTATTTCCTACGGGGTAACGAGCTACGGATATGATGTGCGGGTTGGACGCCGTTACAAAGTTTTTACCAATGTCCATGGCACCGTTGTCGACCCCAAGCACTTCGATTCGAAGTCGTTTGTGGACATTGAAGCCGATTTTTGCGTAATTCCCCCTAACAGCTTTGCTTTGGCGGAGACGGTGGAATATCTCGAGATTCCCCGAAATGTCATTGGGGTATGTGTGGGCAAAAGTACCTATGCCCGCTGTGGAATCATCGTAAATGTGACACCCCTGGAGCCTGAGTGGCGGGGGCGGATCACGATTGAAATTAGCAATACCACTCCCTTGCCGGCTAAAATCTATTCGGGCGAGGGAATTGCTCAGATTTTGTTCATAGAAGGTGCGGAAACTTGCCGCACAAGCTATGCCGACAAAAAAGGAAAGTATCAGGATCAACTCGGCCTCACCCTTCCCTTCGTGAAAAAAGAGGCTGGGGACTGATTTCTCCAAACCGCCCATATTTGCCATATTTAACTGGCACAAAAATATTGGGCGATTTCCCCAAACTGGACTGTTGACGATCCCGTCGTTGACAGTCATTATGACTCCCAGTTCATCTGGCTGGTTCCCCCATTGAACCGAGGATAGGAATATCTCCCTATGCGTATTTCCCGCCGCTTCACCAGCCCTGGCAAAGACCCGTTTGCATCGGTAACTTTCATCAATCGAACCTCGCGAATCGCCAACCCTGATGGCAAAGCGGTTTTCGAGATGAAGGATATTCTTGCCCCGGAAGGCTGGTCCCAAGTCGCGGTGGACATCCTTGCGCAAAAATATTTTCGCAAGGCAGGGATTCCGGTCAAAACCGAAAAAGTTCCAGAAGATGGCGTTCCTTCCTGGCTTTGGAGAAGCCGTGCGGCCAAGAACGATGGGCGTTCCCATTATGAGACCGACGCCCGTCAAGTGTTCCGTCGGCTTGCGGGATGCTGGACTTATTGGGGTTGGAAAGGTGGCTATTTCACCAGCGAGGAAGAAGCCCAATCATTCCATGACGAAATTTGCTTCATGCTCGCCACACAAATGGCGGCGCCAAACTCTCCCCAATGGTTTAACACCGGGCTTTTTTGGGCCTATGGAATTGATGGCCCAGCCCAAGGCCATTACCGGGTTGACCCCGCCACCAACGAGGTTGTCCGTTCCAAATCCGCTTACGAGCATCCTGCCCCGCATGCCTGTTTCATTCAGTCGGTCAGCGACGATCTCGTGAACGAAGGTGGGATCATGGACCTTTGGGTTCGTGAAGCCCGTATTTTCAAATATGGCTCAGGCACAGGTAGCAATTTCTCTGACATTCGCGGGGAAGGGGAGTCCCTTTCCGGGGG
>CAWUOD010000533.1:0-2908 GCA_963923115.1 uncultured Singulisphaera sp. | reverse complement strand
GGCTGAGCCCGTTAACGCCCCTTCGGGAAGTACCCTGGAAATCCGTTTGGTTCAGGCCACCCTGGGCGGCCACAACATCGGGCGATTTCGACTGGCCACCAGCGCAAGGCCAACCAGCGAGGTAAAACTCGGAGAGGCTGGCCCACCGCCCGCGGTTGTGGAAGCCCTGAAAGTTCCTTTGGAAAAACGCACACCCGACCAAAAAAAGACCCTGGAAGCACATTATCGGACAACCGCCGCGGGCCCCCTTGGCCAGGCGAACAACGAACTTGCCAAACGGGAGGCCGAGCTGAAATCCCTCAAGGAAAGCCTTCCCACCGTGATGGTGATGAGTGAGGGCCCCACACGAATGACCAACCTCCTGATCCGGGGCCAATACGACAAAAAAGGTGAGGAGGTAAAAGCAGGCTTCCCCTCGATGCTACCCCAGCCGCCCGCCGGCACCAAAGCCGACAGATTAACATTTGCCCGCTGGCTTACGGATCCGGGTCATCCCCTCACAGCGAGGGTTTGGGTCAACCGGGCATGGGAGCGCTATCTCGGGGCCGGTATTTGCAAAACGACCGACAACATGGGCACACAAGCGGAATTCCCATCCCATCCGGAATTGCTTGATTGGCTTGCAACCGAGTTTATCGACCGCAAATGGGATATGAAAGCCATGGCGAGACTGATTGTCACCAGCGCCACCTATCGGCAGGACTCCCGCGTCGATCCCGAAAAATTGAAAGCAGATCCGCTCAACCGCTTGCTCTCCCGTGGTCCCCGCTTTCGGCTTCCCGGGGAGATCCTGCGGGATCAGGCGCTTTTCATAAGCGGCCTCTTGGTGGACAAAGTAGGGGGGCCTTCGGTGCGCCCCTACATGCCGGCAGGAGTCTGGGACGAGACCAGTGTTTATGGCGATTTGCGTGGATACATGCATGACAAAAACGATGGGCTTTACCGAAAGAGTATCTACACAATCTGGAAGCGAACCGCGGCCCCGCCCACGATGCTCCTTTTCGATGCCCCCAACAGGGAAGCCTGTCTCGTTCGCCGGGGTCGCACCAACACCCCGCTGCAGGCCCTGGCCCTTCTCAACGAAGTGACTTTTGTCGAGGCGGCGCGCAAACTTGGGGAAAGAATGATCTCGGAAGGTGGAAGCGATCCCAACTCCCGCGTGCGTCATGGCTTCCGTCTGGCGCTGGGCCGCGACCCCACCTCGCGGGAACTGGACATTATCACAAAAGGGATTGAACGGGATCGGAAGCTTTTCGGGAACGATCCGGCTGGCGCGGGGAAATTGGCCACAGCGGGCGAGGCAAAACCCAAAGCCGGCATCGCCCCGGCGGAACTCGCCGCCTATGCCCTTGCGGCCAATGTGCTTTTAAACCTGGATGAATGCGTCACCCGCGAGTGACCCCTTGAAAACGAAAATGGCGATCTCAGACAAAAGGGACAAATAATGAACCTCACTGACAATCCACAATTGGCAAATCGTCTCAACCGCCGCGTTTTCCTCGGTGGGGGACTGGCGGGCATTTTGGGAGGCGCCGCCGGAGGGGTACTGCGCGCGGAGGACACCCGTACAAATGGAACCTCCCAGGACGCGCCTTGGAAGATGCCGGGAGCCCCAAGGGCGAAAAGGATTATTTACTTGTTCCAATCGGGCGCACCTTCCCAAATGGATCTTTTTGATCCCAAACCGATCATGGAAAAGCACAGGGGCGAAAACCTCCCCGAAAGCATCCGCAAAGGACAACGCCTCACGACCATGACCTCGGGGCAATCCAATTTTCCAATCGCCCCCTCAATGTTCAAATTCAAGCAACATGGCAAATCAGGCCTTTGGCTAAGTGATGCCTGGCGGGAATTGCCCAAGGTCGCGGATGAGTTGTGCATGATCCGGACCGTGAATACCGAGGCCATCAACCACGACCCCGCCATCACTTTCATGCAGACGGGAAACCAACTCCCCGGCCGCCCAAGCATAGGGGCATGGGTCAGCTACGGCTTGGGGAGCCCCAACCGTGATCTTCCCGCCTATGTCGTTCTAACCAGCTTTGGAAGCGGCCGCCCCGATGATCAGCCTCTTTATGACCGTCTCTGGAGTGCGGGATTTTTGCCCGGAAAACATCAGGGGGTGAAATTTCGCAACAAAGGTGATGCGGTTCTCTATCTTACCGACCCTCCTGGAGTGGATCGGGCCACACGCCGCTCCACTCTCGACCGAATAGCATCGCTCAATGGTCTTCATCATCAAAAGATGGGCGACCCGGAGATCGAAACCCGGGTCAGCCAATACGAGATGGCATTCCGCATGCAAGCGAGTGTTCCTGACCTGCTGAATGTGAAATCCGAAAGCAGGGAGACCCTCGACCTTTATGGGCCGGATGTCACCAAACCGGGTAGTTATGCCGCAAATTGCCTCCTTGCCCGCCGCCTTGCCGAACGCGATGTTCGGTTTATCCAGCTTTTTCACATGGGATGGGACCACCACGGCAACCTGCCTGCCGCACTTCGGGGACAATGCAAAGACACCGATCAAGCCACCACGGCTCTGCTGATCGATCTGAAACGCCGTGGCCTTCTTGATGAAACGCTAATCGTTTGGGGTGGGGAATTTGGCCGCACCATCTATTCCCAGGGAGGGCTGACGGCGGACAATTATGGACGAGATCACCATCCACGCTGCTTCAGCATGTTTCTGGCGGGTGCGGGCGTGAAAAAAGGAATAACCTTCGGGGAAACCGACGATTACTGCTACAACATCGTCAAGGATCCGGTTCATGTGAACCAACTCAATGCCACAATTCTCCACTTGATGGGAATCCATCACGAACGCCTTACCTTCACCCATCAGGGGCTTGAAGCCCGCCTGACCGGAGTGGAGCCAGCTCGCGTGGTCACAGAAATCCTGGTCTAACCC
>CAWUOD010000532.1:0-2923 GCA_963923115.1 uncultured Singulisphaera sp. | reverse complement strand
TCGGAGACAAGCATGTCGGATGAATGAAATGTGCGGGCTTCACGCAATCCATCCACAAGAAGCCCCGTCGCATCCGAGCAAGAAGGGTTGAGGAGAAGAATTCTTGAATCCTGGGTGATTTCGCTGGGTTTGCCCCAAAGCCAAAATCCCATGTC
This sequence comes from uncultured Singulisphaera sp., assembly GCA_963923115.1. Lineage (GTDB taxonomy): Bacteria > Planctomycetota > Planctomycetia > Gemmatales > Gemmataceae > SYLG01. The sequence continues at coordinate 2,768 of CAWUOD010000532.1, read as the reverse complement.
GACAAGGACCACCAGTTCGCCCCGAAGGTTCACCAAACCACGGACAAACTTGGGGGCGAGCGGCACGCTCACCGGGGGCATCGGAAGTGTCACTTCACGAACGGCGGCGAGGTTGATTCCATAGCCCTTGCCCGCAACATCAAATCCCAAATAGGTCAAGCTCATTTGCCGCTCCTTGTCGCGGGGATGCCATTTTCGGCATCGGCCTCAAGGATATCCAGCACCCGAAGGATTTTTCCCTGCCAATTGAGGGTTCCACGGATTTTGCCCCCACTTTCGCCAAGCGGGCGAATTTCCCCTTTGATCTTCGCGCAATCGAGACACTCGTCGACGCCGATAGCTTTTGGAGCGGAGGCAAAGCGGAGCAATATCGCCAGCCCGGTGGGATGATCCTGCGAGGCGATTGGATTTCCCGGAATAAGCTCCAGCATTTCGTGGCGCTGCTCGTTGCAAAAGAAATAGCGCTTGTCTTCGATGGATTCCATTCTTCCGCCCGCGAAAGGGACGAGCTTCTGGGCGTGTTCCATGGGAAGGAAATAATACTCATCCAACCTCCTCAGGATGAGTCCCTCGTTGATTGTGTCCTTCTGGATGATTTGGGAGATGCTTGAAAGCGGTTTTCCGGAATCCCTGGTGATTCGCAAATCGCCCATACGGGCCAACCCCTCGGCATCAAGGATGAGGGCTGTCTGGCCATCCCCGGTGATAGTGGCACCAGAATAGGCTCCCAAATATCGCAGAACCCTGGGCAGACGCTTCACGACGATTTCGGCGGGGGAGGCAATCCGTTCGAGCAAGAGACAAAATGGGCCGCGAGCCGAACGGACCACCACGGCAAAAAGCCGGCCTTTGTGCGAATCCGTGCCTCCCAGGCCAAGCACCGATGCCAGTCGCAGCACGGGAAGAACCGCTCCGCGAAGCAAAAGCACCTCGCGGTCATGGGCCTGCGAGAGGCACGCCCCGGATCCTCCGGTGGAGGCCGCGCCATTTTCCAGGCAAATCAGCTCGACAATGTCCCGCTGAAGCAGGGCGAACTGTTGTTCGCCGATTCCAACAAGCATCGACGGCAAAATCGCGACCGTCAGGGGCAGGCGAAGGGATAGCTGGGTTCCAAACCCGGGTTGGGAGGAGAGGGTTAGAATGCCCCCAATAAGCTCCACATTGGAGCGAACCACATCCAGGCCGACACCGCGGCCACTCAGATCGGTGACTGTCGCCGCCGTGGAAAAGCCCGGGGCAAATACAAGCGACTGGATTTCCTGGACCGTCATGGCATCCAGTTCGGCCGCGGTTTTGACCCCCGTCTTCAGTGCTTTTTCCCTGACTTTCACAGGGTCGATTCCCCGGCCGTCATCACGAAGTTCGATCCGGATCATTCCCCCTTCGGGGATGGCGCGGAGGATCATTCGCCCCATGGAGGGCTTGCCGACTTTTGTCCGTTCCCTGGGGGATTCGATTCCGTGATCGCAGGAGTTTCTTACAAGGTGGGTCAAAGGATCGGTGAGGAGGTCGAGAATGGCTTTGTCCATTTCGACCTCGGACCCTTCGATCTCAAGCGATATCTCCTTGTCAAGGTCCCTGGCAAGATTGCGAACCATCCGGGGAAAACGGCTAAAAATGTTTCCCAACGGTTGCAGTCTTGTCTGAAGGACCGTTTGCTGGATTTCGCTTGTGAGCGCATTGAGCTTGGAGACGACCGGACGAAGCTCATTTTCCCCGAGAAGATTTCTGGACTTGTTGTTTCCGGCCAATTGAAGGGCCTGGTTGCGCACCAGGACAAGCTCCCCGGCCAGATTCATCAGGCGATCCAAAAGCTCGACGCCGATTCGAACCGTGGAATTTCGCGCGGGGTCGATGGATGTCCCGATTTGGGAATCCATCGGTGTTTCCGTGTGGTGGGCCGAGGCCTCCTCGCCAGGGGAGGACTGCGGTTCGGATGGAGTGCTTTCCGGGTTTTTTTCGGATGCTTTCTCTGTGGATTTTTCGGATTTGTTTTTGGTTTGTTTGGGTGTTGGGGATTTTGTTCCGGGTTTGGAAATCTCGTTCACCATATTGGTGATTTCAAGAACCATATCCTGAATCTGTTCCGGATCGGAATGGCCCAGATCGTCCAAAAGTGCCTGGAGCTTATCCGTGCCGCGTAGGGACAAGTCGATCAGGTCGGGACGGGGTTCGCATTTTCCTTTGCGCACCAGGTCAAGGAGCGATTCAAGGGAGTGCGAGAGCTTTTCCACCGCAACGAGTCCCAGAAAAGCCGCGCCGCCTTTGATGGAATGCATACCGCGAAAAACACGGTCAATGCGTGCTTTGGCGCCATCCGCAGGATCTTTTTCAAGGGCCAAAAGGTCGCTCCCGGCCGAGGCAAGGTGCTCCCTGGCCTCCGAGGCAAACTCTTCCCAAAATTCTTGCGATTCCTGGTTCATAAATTCCACAGTTTGGGTTGTCAAGGCAAGATAACAAACATGGGTGGGGGCCAAATAGCCAAAGGGAATGAAAAACGGCATTTCGTTTCCTTGAGCCCTCCTATAATCGGCAGAGGTGGTACCCGATTTGGAAAAACCGGGATCACGCCAAGATAATTGGATGTGTCCATTGATTTTTTTTGATAAAATAAAGTATCGATTAAGATATTTGTTTTTATTCGTTTTTGTTCTTGTGTGCAAAAATGGATATTGCGGGATATATTTGAAAACAGAATCCTGGAACGATATGCCCTCCCAATGGAAGGGGTGGCTTTTGGATCATCGCCAATTTCTTCGTTGTCAAAA
>CAWUOD010000531.1:0-2930 GCA_963923115.1 uncultured Singulisphaera sp. | reverse complement strand
GAAAAGCTGCATGAAGAGATGATCACTTTCAGCGACAGTCCTACTACCCTTGAAACTGGTACCAGCTATATCATCGTGCCCCAAACAGGGGATCGGGATGCAACGATGGCGCAATTCGCTGCGCACCATAGGGCCAAGCTAACTCCGGACGGATTCCGGTATTCCTCGGGCAAGAACACGGATTGGCTTTCGGTCACACAATTGCGCGAACTGATCCGGAAATTCGTTGATCCCAGTTTCCGGTGAAAGTGTAGGATTGAGAAATAGGAATAAGAAATTGATTCCCTACGGTCGCCAAAGCATCACCGAGGAAGACATTGCGGCGGTGGTGGAATGCTTTAAATCGGACTTTTTGACCCAAGGGCCGAAAGTTCGGGAATTTGAAGAGGCATTCGCCCGTGAGGTAGGTGCCAAACACGCCATCGCCGTCAACAACGCAACCGCAGCCCTGCATCTGGCTATGCTAGTCGGGGAAATAGGCAAAGGTGATCGTGTTGTCACCAGCCCGATTACTTTTTTGGCCAGCGCCAACTGCGCAGCTTATGTGGGGGCGATCCCGGATTTCGCCGATGTCGACCCAGTCACCCTGAACCTGGATCCAAAGGCGTTGGTAAAAACCTGGAAACCGGACACTAAAGCGGTAGTCGTCGTGCACTACGCAGGTCAATCCGCCGACATGCCTGCCATCGCGGAGATTGCACGATCCAGGGGGGCTCTGGTGATCGAGGATGCCTGCCACGGAACGGGCGGCGGGTTTGAGCACCAGGGGAGGCGATACAAGTTGGGTGGCCATCCTTGGGCGGACATAACCACCTTTTCCTTCCACCCGGTCAAGACCATGACCACCGGCGAGGGGGGCATGTTGGTGACGGACAATGATGAGTACGCCGCGAAGGCCAGGTTGCTACGATCCCACGGGGTGGAGCGCAGCCAGTTTCAGGGTTTGGGTGTGCCTGGCGCGGTTTTTGAAGAGAAGGGGCCTTGGTACTACGAGATGCAGGCCCTTGGGTACAACTACCGCCTCACGGATATTCAATGTGCTTTGGGTTTAAGCCAGTTGTCTCGCCTTGGACAAATGATTGAAAGGCGTGCTGAGATTACCAGAAGGTACAACGAAGCCTTTTCAGGGTTACCTTGGTTGGAAACACCCGGTTTGAAAAATCCTCAGGATGAAAAACTGATCAGTTGGCACCTCTACACCGTTAGATTAAGATTTGAAAAAATAAAAAAAAGCCGTTCCCATGTAATGGCTGAATTGAAAGACAAGGGGGTTGGAACGCAGGTCCTGTACATTCCTGTCCATTTACAACCTTGGTATCGAGCAACTTTTGGTTATGGTTCTGGAAAGTGTCCGGTGGCCGAGGGAATTTACCCACATCTTTTGAGTTTGCCTCTGTATTCAGGCATGGATGATGACTCCGTTTCCCAAGTCATCACAGCGATCAAAAGCTTGGCTACTACTTAAGATGAGAATTGCGATTATCCCCGCCAGAGGCGGCAGCAAGAGAATTCCTAGAAAGAATATCCGGGAATTCCACGGGAAACCAATGATAGCTTGGTCAATTCAGGCAGCACTAAATTCTGGTTGCTTTGACCGGGTGATTGTTAGTACGGACTGCCGGGAAATAGGTCAAGTGAGCCGTGATTTTGGTGCTGAAACCCCTTTTATCAGGCCTCCAGAACTTTCAGATGATTTCACGCCTACAGCCCCTGTTATCGCGCACGCCATCAACAGCATTGAAAAAGACAACTTTAAAGTGAAAATTGTTTGTTGCATTTATGCTACGGCACCTTTGATCCAGCCAAGTGACCTGAAACTTGGATTGGATGTAATGCATGGGGGGGATTGGAAATTTGCATTCAGCGGGACTGTTTTCGACTACCCGGTTTACAGGTCCTTTGAAAGAGACCTAGATGGTTCAATCAGGATGCTTTTTCCTCAACACTATAAGGTCAGGAGTCAGGATTTACCCGAGGTCTGGCATGATGCCGGCCAATTTTATTGGGGCAAGCCTGATTCGTGGCGGAATAGTGATCCAATATTCGCTCCGCATTCCACCGTTGTTCCCTTACCAGGGTGGAGGGTTCAGGACATTGATTCAGAAGAAGACTGGAAGAAGGCGGAAATAATCGCCCGAATAATAATGAGCGAGCAACCCGAGGAATTGAAATGATTGATTACTGCAAAAATTGCATCATGCCTTTTACCAAACCTGATTTGGCCAAGGAGTCCGGGGGTCTCTGCAACGCCTGCAAAAACTATATTGATCGCAAGACCATTGATTGGGGCAGCCAGGAAAAGCAGTTACTGGAACTGTTAGGGAAATTTAAGAAAAAAAAGGGTTATGACTGTGTGATTCCTGTTTCTGGGGGGAAAGACAGCACATATCAGGTTGTCAAAATTCTTGAATATGGGATGAAGCCTCTATGCGTGAATTCAACAACTTGCGATTTATCTGATATCGGAAGAGACAATCTGGAGAACATTCGCAAACTTGGAGTTGATCTTTTTGTTTTTTCTCCGGATTCAAATGTCCGGGCGAAAATCAATCGAATTGGACTCACTCAAGTTGGGGATATTGCCTGGCCCGAACATGTTGGGATTTTCACCATACCCGTCAGGGCATCAGTCCTTTTCAATGTTCCATTGATTGTCTGGGGGGAAAATTCCCAGCATGAATATGGAGGACCTGCTCACGGGGTGGAGAGCAAAACCCTAGATAGAAGGTGGCTTGAGGAATTTGGCGGACTTTTGGGTCTGAGGGTGACCGATCTGGTTGGGCAAGAAGGGTTGGAAGAAAGAGATTTGTTGCCCTACCAGTACCCCTCTGACGAAGAATTAAAAAGGGTCGGAACCACCGGTCTATTCCTTGGATATTTTCTCCCTTGGGATGGAATAACAAACGCTTTGATCGCATCATCACACGGGT
>CAWUOD010000530.1:0-2933 GCA_963923115.1 uncultured Singulisphaera sp. | reverse complement strand
AACTTCTTGGAGTGACAAAGCTCAACCGCTCCGGCCCGGGCACATCGGAATATGAAGCGGTTCGCGCCGCCGTCAACGACAAGTCCTGGATCCACCTCCAGGACTACCGCATGGTCAACGGCTGGTATGTCTATGGTGGTCGTCGCACCTTCGACACCGAGACTTTCCCCCGCGAATACGCCAAGATCCGGGCCATGGCCCAGGTCCGCGACCAATATGTCTGGGACCTCGCCGCGAAAAAGCCCGTTCCGCCCAAGCCCGACGATTCCAACACCGGCGAACTCTATGTCCCGCCGACCCGCTTTGGCAATCCCGGTCAAAAGTACTCCGAAGCCGAAGCGCTCCGCTATCTGACCCCTGATGAGTTCATCAAGGGCGCCAAGGTCCCCGAAGGGTTTGAAATCAAGCTCTTCGCCGATGAGACCAAATTTCCCGATATCGCCAAGCCCGTCCAGATCAATTTCGACAACAAGGGGCGCCTTTGGGTCTCCTGCATGCCCAGCTATCCCCAATGGAAACCGGGCGATCCCAAGGCCAACGACAAGCTCGTCATCCTTGAAGATACTGATGGCGATGGCAAGGCGGACAAAAGCACTGTCTTTTATGACAAGCTCCAGTGCCCCACCGGCTTTGAGTTTTTCAATGGCGGCGTGCTCGTCGTCGACCAGCCCCGCATGCTCTTCCTCAAGGACACCGATGGCGACGACAAGGCCGATGTCGTGGTTCATCTGATGGATGGATGGGCGACCGACGACACCCACCACACCTGCGGCGCCTTCGAATGGAACCATGGCGGCCTGCTCCACATGTTGGAGGGAATCGCCACAAGCACCACGCTCGAAACGCCCTGGGGGCCCCACCGCTCGCAAGGGGCGGGCGGCGCCTATGTGATGGATCCAAAGACCTTGAAGATCCGCCAATTTGGCCTTCCCGGACAATACAACATGTGGTGCTATGTGTTCGATGAATGGGGACAGGGGATCGCCGGGGACGGCACCACCGCCAACCACCATTGGGACACCCCCCTTTCCGGCGCCCAGTTTGGCGGCCGCAAGGGTCTCAACACCGTCTTCAACCAGGAGGGGATGCGCCCCGCCCTTGGTAGCGAATGGCTTGTTTCGAAGCACTTCCCCGATCATGTCCAGAAGCAGTTCACCTACGCCTGCGTCATCAACATGAACGGTATGCCCCGCTTCACCATCGGCGATGATGGGTCGGGCTTCAAGGGGGAACGGATCAAGACCGCCGGCAAAGCCGACGACCTGATCAAATCCGACGACAAGCACTTCCGCCCCGCCGATCCGCAAATGGGTCCCGATGGAGCGCTCTGGTTTGGCGATTGGGCCAACGCCTTGATCGGCCACATGCAATACAGCCAGCGCGACCCCTCCCGCGACCATGTTCGCGGCCGGATCTATCGACTGGTCGCCAAGGATCGCCCGCTGGTCAAGCCCGCGACCCAGTTTGGCAAACCGATCCCCGAAATCCTCGAACAACTCCGCGAGTACGAATGGCGCACCCGCTATCGCGCACGCCGCGAGCTGCGCGATCGCCCCACCACCGAGGTCAAGGCAGCCGTGGAAACCTGGCTTGCCGGGCTGAAAACGGACGATCCCGCTTATGATCGCCTCCGCACCGAGGCGCTCTGGATCCTCCAGAGTCACCACGCCATCGATCGCAAACTGATGGCCGAAGTCCTCGCCTCAAAAACTCCCGAGGCACGCGCCGCTGCCGTGCGCATCCTTGCCGATGAACGCGACCGCTTCCCCGATGCCCTGGCGCAATTCAAGAAATCGTCCAGGGATGAAAACGGCCGCGTCCGTCTTGAAGCGATCCGCGCCCTGAGCTTCTACCCCGGCACCGACGCCGCGACCGAGGTCATCGCCGCCGCCAAATTGCCCCAGGACTATTGGCTCAAGTACACCATCGAGCACACCCTGGGCGCCAACGAAGACGCCTGGCGTGGCGAGTACCTCGCGGGTCGCGTCGCCAAGGACGACCCCGCCACCCAGAAACTGCTCGGCGATATCCTCGCCACCGCCAAAGCGGGGAGCGCCGCGATCCCCTTCCTCAAGACTCTCCTTTCCCAGGAAGAGACCTCGAAGGAGACCCGCAACAAGGCGATGACCGCGCTTGTGATGATGAAGGGGAACCCGAGCAAGGGTCGCGAAGTGTTCGTCCGAAGCTGCACCGCCTGTCACAAGGTCGGCAACGGCGATGGAAACGAATATGGTCCCAACCTCCACCAGGTCGCCACCAGGCTGAAGTCCAAGTTCAAGCTGGTGGAATCGATCATCGACCCCAACGCCGAGGTCGACAAGAAGTACCTCTCCACCAAGATCGCCACCGATGATGGAAAGTTCATCGTCGGGCTTGTGGTGGCCGAAACCAAGAGCGATGTGACGATCTTCGATGGCAAGGAGAAGAAGACCATCCCTCTCTCCAAAATCGAAGAGCGGACCCAGCTCAAGCAATCGAGCATGCCCGAGGGCCTTGCGGGGGCGATGGCCCCGGCCGAATTCCTCGACCTGATGGAATACCTGAACACCCTCAAGTAACCATCCGGAACGGATTCCATGAAAAAAGGGGGGCTTAGGCCTCCTTTTTTTTGTATCCCCTGTGAGCAAGCTAACTTTTGGGCGTGCCGAATGATGGGCGTCAGGGGTTCGGAGTAAACCAAGTTACGCAACAGGAGTGATTTTCAAAGAAATCCCGGTTCATTTTGGCCCCAGGGTTATGGTTTACCCCGGGTTTTTGAAAAATGTCGATAGCAAAACAGCGTGAAGTCCCGACCAGGTTACTTGATATCACCCATGATTTCTGCGAATTTACCAATGGAGTTTAGTTGTAGCCAGGGACCGAGGTATGTTTCTCAAACGGTACCTTCGAAAAAAGGGAAATCTAGTCCCGACTTTTGCAGGCTGTTTAGAATA
>CAWUOD010000529.1:0-2935 GCA_963923115.1 uncultured Singulisphaera sp. | reverse complement strand
TTTCCACATGGTCGGGGGTCATGCCTGGAACATAAAGGGTCAATCGTCCCGAACCGGGCTTTTGAAAAAGTTCCCAGTGGAAGGAGGACGATTTGGGATCGGAGGCAACCAAAACCTGGAAACTGTCCGATTTGGTGAGGGTTCCCCGCCATTCCACAGTTATGGGCGGTTTGCGAAACTCATCTTTTCCGGGATAAAGCGCCACAAGGGCCGAAAAGGCATCAGTATTGGCTGGGGGTTTGGCGGCTTGGGGGACGGGTGTTCGGGTTTTCGGGGCATTTCCTTTGGCTCCACCAAGGAGCCATTCGAGCCCATCAAGATTGTCGAGAAGGGTTTCCCTGGCGTCATGGCTTGTGTGCCCCAAAACGCCAATCGGACCTTGGTATCCCGATTTTTTGATGATTTCCAGAATTTTTTGATCTTCCGATCCCTGGCCGAGTTGAAGGATCTTGCGCCCCACCCTGTCCCCTTTTGGATCCATGCCATTAATATTCAGGCACAACAGGTGATCTTTTGTTTTGGTCAATATGGATTCAAGGCGGTCGAGGTGGTCGTGCCCGTGGTGAAGGTTGTAAATGATCCCCACCGATTTGGACCCGATTGTATTAATCACTTGCAGCATGTTTTCCGGTTCACCAAACCATCCGCCGTGGTTGTAAAGGCCAACTTTGATCCCGAGTTTTTGGGCCTCGGCAACAATTGGGGCCAACTGTTTCGCGGTGTTATGGATTTTTTCCTCCTGGGTTTTTCCGGCCGGTTCTCCCAATGTCACCCAAAGTTCACAGTCCAGCTTGCGCCTTTCGATAAGGCTTAAAATCGCCTTGGCTTCGGAATTGATTCCGGCGGGAAACCAAAACGCGCGCAGATGGATACCGGCTTTGTTGAGTTCATCCACTTCCTGGTCGAAGGTGGGAATATGCTCGGCGCGCCAGTCGTAGGCAAATTCCTTGATTCCAAGTTCCTTGAGCATTTCTGCCCGTTCTTTGGGGCCCCGCTTTTTGGAATCAAAAGGAACAATGCACCATGCAACCAATTTGTCCCGGGAAAGGGAATCCAGCCTCGCCTTTGCGGGGACATTTGCAGGGGTTTGGGCTGGTAAGGTTTCGCCGGGGAAAAGAGACCCAATCAAAAAGGAGAGCGTAGTAGTCAATGCGGTCATGAGGAAACCTCAGGGAGGGGGTTGGTCCTTCTAACCAAACGGCCGTGGAGGCCCAAGGAGAGGCAAGCAAAGAGTGCAACGATTTCATTTTCCATGGGTCGATCGCATTCTTCCACCCTAAAATTCCATCATCCTCTCTTGACCCAAGATCACATCCGCAAGGGGGAGTTGCAAATTGTCCAGTTTTTTGGAAGATCGAACGGTTCACTGGGGAAAAGAACTCTTTTCCCGACTTCATTCCCCTGTGGTTCTCCCTCTTGGGCCCACATGGTGGGAAAATCGTTTCATGGCGATGAGTTTGGCCGATCCCGAACTCAAAGTTCAACTGTTCCGTTTTGTCGATGTGCTTCCCATGCTTCATGGGCCCCGGGACATCCGCAGGCATTTGGTTGAATACATCGGTGAAGCCAGGAAATGGTCATGGTTGGGGTGGGTGGCCTCTTTTATTCCCACTTGGGGTTTTTTGGGGAATATCGTCCAATGGACGACCCAGGTATCCGCATCGCGAATGGCTCGCAAATTCATCGTCGGTTCGACCCGTAAGGAAACCATTTCACGGGTCCTTGCATTGCGCCAACAAGGATTTGCCCACACCCTGGATGTTCTTGGCGAATCGACCCTGACCCAAACCGAAGCCAATGGATCTTTCGAGGAATACCTCGCATTAATCAAAGATATCTCTCAGGCCATGCAGGGATTGCCTTCCCATGCCCTGCTCGACCGGGACGGTTTTGGTTCGATCCCAAAAGCGAATGTTTCCATTAAGGTCTCGGCGCTTACCCCAACTTTTGATTCCACTGATCCGGAGGGGACAATCGCATCGGTCCTCCCCTCCTTGCGCATCCTTCTCAGGGAAGCGCGGGATAAGGGTGTCTTCGTCAACTTTGACATGGAGCAATATTCGTCCAAGGAACTCCTACTTTATTTGGTAATGAATCTCCTTTCGGAACCCGAATTTCGGGAAGGACCGGCTTGTGGCATTGCCATTCAGGCATACCTGCGGGAAACAGCCAATGATCTGGTTCGATTGCGCGATTGGGCCCGCCAGGCTAACCGACCGTTAACCGTTCGATTGGTTAAGGGAGCCTACTGGGATTTCGAAACGATTTTTGCCTCCCAGAACGATTGGCCTGTTCCGGTTTGGCAAATCAAGGATGAGAGCGACCTAAACTATGAAACCCTCGCCGGGTTTTTGGTGGAAAACAGGCGCTGGCTCCGGCCTGCGTTTGCAAGCCACAATGTCCGCTCCCTTGCCCACGCCATTGCGCTTGGCGAGCAGGCAAAACTGGAACCCCACGAGATCGAATTTCAATCCCTTTTTGGGATGGGGGAACCGGTCCAAAATGCACTCAAATCGGTCGGTCGGCGGGTTCGGGTATACGCCCCTTATGGTGAGCTGATTCCCGGCATGGCGTATCTGGTCAGGAGACTTTTGGAAAATACCGCAAACGATTCCTTCCTGAGGCAAACCAGCGGCGCAGGCCGTAGCGAAGATGCCCTTTTGCAAAATCCCAAGGATAAATTGGCCATGAAAACCCAGCATAAAAGCATTTCCTCTCCTGCGGAAATCTCCAGCGGAAATGGACCAGGAGAACGGCTCAAGTCCGAAGCGCTGCTCGATTTTTCCCGGGAGGAAAATCGCACCCAAATGGCTTCAGCCCTGAAATCCGTGCGGGTAGAATTGGGGCAGTTTTGGCCAGCCAAAATTTCGGGAAAGGATATTACCACCGGAATGGAAATTTTGTCCAATAACCCCTCAAATTTGGATGAAGTTGT
>CAWUOD010000528.1:0-2935 GCA_963923115.1 uncultured Singulisphaera sp. | reverse complement strand
CGAACGGTGTGTGGACCGTGGAGCGACTCCATTCGGGCAATCAGGAGAAGCCAAACTCCAACCGCGGTGCCAGTGAGGTGGCCCGGGGCAGGGATACCAAAGGGTTTGAAATGTTCGCGACGGTCGAACCCTGGCATGGAAACCAGATTGTGGTTTATGAGACCAGTAATAACAGTAAATGGATGCGAAAAGTTCTTGACGACCAGCTCAAATGGGGGCATGCGGTAAGTTTCGCCGATCTGGATGGCGATGGAATCGACGAGGTGATCGCGGGGATCCGCGACAACCTGGCCGAGGAATCCGGAAAAAAACGGGGTGTCAGAATTTATCGCCGCGACAAAGAGAAACCCGGGGAATGGATCCCTTTTTTCCTGGAGGAGGGAGGCGTCGCGGTCGAGGATCTGGCCGTCGCGGATCTAAACGGCGATGGTCTAAAAGATATAGTGGTTTCGGGTCGGGCTACCCAAAACGCCCGGATCTATTTTCAAAACAGACCCGGGGCTCGGAAAACAAGATAGGCCATTCCGTAAGGTTGCCCCCGGTTCGCCCTTGCGGGTGTGGCCGGGTTGCGCTTTGTTTATTTCGCCATCGGGGGCTCTTTGCCCTCGGGTGGCTTGAGTCGGCTTTCCCAGCGGAAACGGGTCTTTTTCGCGTCGAAGGGAAGCAGATATTCCGATTCTTTTTTATCGGTTGCCCAAAGGATTCCCCGGGTCAACATGTCGAGGAACTTTGGATCGGCAAGTTCCTCGTTGTAATGTCCGATTGTGGTGCCAAGGACGCGCCCTTTTCCGTACTGATTTGTCCAGATGCAAACCTCATCGGTTTTCTTTTCCGTGTTTGCACCTGTTGCCAGTGCCTTGGCGGTGTCCTTTAGCTCCGTGATCCAGTAGAGTTCGCCCTTGGGTGTTTTCCAGCTTTCGCCGAAACCTTTCATGATGGGGTGGTCGGGGGCCTTGTTGGCGATGTCAAAGGCATAGTGGCCACCATGGCGGTGGGAGGTCACTCCACAAAATTTGAACCATTCGCCGGTTCCATCGCGGTAGCAATGCATCGCGCAGTGAATCAGGATGGCGGGTGTGCCCTCGCGGTGGGGCTTGAGGATTGTATCGGTGTATTTAGGATCTTTGACATCCGAGAAGCATTCGTTGTGGACCACGATGTCATATCCCTTGGCCCAGTCGGGATTGCCATCATAAAGGGGCAGGCGCGAATTGGTCGCTGTGCCGCCCTGGTGAACAATGGTCCATTCGATGCGCGCCCTCGCCGCCGTCCCCTCGGAAATAATCAGTTTTTGGGTGTTGTAATCGTGACAACACCCGCCCACCACAAGGAGGGCGCGAATTGCCCGGGGTTTCTCCTGGGCTTTGGCTGGCGAAACAAATCCGCCTGCCATCAACATAGCCAATAAGGCAAGAATTCTCATGACCTGGGCCTTTCAATCACTGGGGTTGGGGAGCCTTGTAACCAAGCAATTTTCGTTCGCGAATGATTTTGGCCACCGGGGGGGGAACCATTGCCTCCCAGGACAAATCCCCGCAAGCGATGCGCCGGAGCACATCCCGGGAAAAAATGGGCAGACAGGCGGGATCGTAGTTGGCCAAATCAAAGATACAGTTGTTGTCCATAAGGTATCCGAAAAGTTTTTGCAAATCCGGAGTGAAGGTCAGGTTCGCGGCGGTCTGAATGTCGTTGACACCCTCCGGTTTGTAGGGATAGATGAGCAGTTTGAGCTCGTTTTTGAAGAGACGGCCAAAGGATTCAAGAATGCCGCCCTCGAGGTTTTTGTAATAAGCCGGATCAAAGAGATCCATCAGGGAGGGCACTCCCATCACCAGGCCAATCCTCTTGCCCTTGTTCATGCTGTTGAGGTAGGCGGCGAGTCTGTAATACTCAAAATAGTCCGAGACAAGCACCGTGCTTCCGCAGGCGCCGAGCATGTCCGCCCTGGCCAAAAAGTCCCGGGTCGAGAAATTGTCCGTCGTCTGAAGGTTGCGCATGGTGATTTCGGTGACCGCCACAACCCTTCCTTTGTCCTCATCCGGAAGATGTTTGGCGAACTGTTCCTTGGCGCAACGGAGCATGTCCAGGTTGGTCGTTGTAACAGGCCTGAAAGATCCCCTCTCGACCAAAATTGGTCGCTTGTGGAATACTTCGCTTGGTTGAAGGACTTTCCCGGTGGCATCAAACATCGCCGCTTTCGACAAGCCAAGCTGAACCAGCTTCAGACTCATCAGACGATTGTCCACCGTGCGGAAACCAATCCCGGAAAATTCAATCATGTCGATTTCGATTCGCTGGGTCGACAGGTTGTCGAGAAGCGATTCGACAAGTTGTTCAGGCTCGTGGTGCAAGAAAAACGCGCCAAAAAGCAGGTTCACCCCAACAATACCAAGCGCTTCCTGCTGAAGCAGGTTTTCATTGTCGAGCATTCTGACATGGATGATGATCTGGCTCTGCTGGTCCCCCGGGTAGATCTGAAACCTCACACCCATCCATCCATGGCATTCATTGGTGCCCTGAAAATTTCGGGCGGAAACGGTGTTTGCGAAAGCGAAAAACGAGGTGGTTTCGCCTCGCAAGGGCCCAAGCCGATCGATATTCAGCCGATATTCATGATCGAGCATCGATTCCAATCTGGTTCGGCTTACATACCTGTCGCAGGGGCCATATATCGCATCCGAAACGGCCATGTCATAGGCGGACATACTTTTGGCGATCGTGCCAGCCGCGCCGCCAACCCGGAAAAACCAACGGACAACTTCCTGGCCCGCGCCGATTTCGGCAAAAGTACCATAGCGGCGCCTATCCAGGTTCACTTTGAGTGCCTTGGAGTGGGTATCCAGTTTGTTGGATTCTCCTGGATGCAGCCGATCGACATTGGAACTTTGGGTCATGGCAAGTCCTCCCCCCGAAGAATGACGGTTAGGTTGATTTA
>CAWUOD010000527.1:0-2960 GCA_963923115.1 uncultured Singulisphaera sp. | reverse complement strand
CCTTGACAGCCTCCTCCAGGATTTTTCGTGCTTCCGCATTCTGGCCCTTCTTGAAGAGAATCCAGGCCAGGCTGTCCAGGTAAGCCGAATTGTCCTTGTCCTCCTCGGGGGAAACACCCAATTTTTTGCGCTGGGCGCGATCCAGTTCCAAAGCCTTTCGCACGAGCTTTTCCGACTCGACAAGGTCCTTGCCATTGTCCGCCATCACATAGCCAAGGTCGTTGGCAAAGGTGGCGTTTTCGGGGAATTTCGCAACAAGCGCTTTGAGGATTTCAATTGCCTTGTCCGCTTTCTTCGCGTCTATGTAGACACCGGAAAGCGAATAACGAAGATCGGCCAGATAACTTTCCCGAATATCGTCCTTGAGATTCTTCATCCCTTCAATTTTGGTTATCAGGTCTTCGTAGACCTCGATCGCCTCATTGTCCTTGCCATTTTCCCTGAGGATTCTGGCTTTGAGTTGGAGAGTAAGGGGATTATCCGGCTGTTGCTGCATCAGTCGCTCGAGTGTTGCAAAAGCCTTGTCTGATTGCCCCATTCGTGATTGCACCAAAATCAACTGGCGAAGGATGGTACCTTTGGCCCGGGCGATTCCGCCCGTCTCCTCTTCGTCCCCCTCCAGTGTAAGTTCGATGAATTCCTTGCAAGTCTTTTCGCAATCCGCATATTTTTGCGTGGCAAATTGGTGATCGATTAGCTGGCTGTATCCGAGCAGGATTTTGTTGGGACTTTTCAGTTCATTCGCTTTGACAATATAAGCCTTGTAAAAGGCGGACGCTTCTTCCGGAAGCCGATTAATCTGGGCGGCTCTTCCCAATACCCAAAGGGCATTGATATTCAGCCCCGGGTTTTTCTCCTTGAGAAGCAAAACGGTGGCCTTTAGCTGTCCCTTGGCATCCTTCTCTTTGGATAGCTGGATCACCATTCCAGATATCGAATCATTTCCAGTGAGCTGATTGGCTTTCTTTGCAATTTCAGGCAATTCCGCGCCCCGAGCAAAACCCGTCAAGCCGGGCAAGCCATTCGAAAGCGTCAGAAAAAGACCACCCACAAGGGTTCCATAAAGGCGGGATGCTAAAGCTGGCATGGTTTCACCTGTCCATTAGATTCTTGGCCGGAAATTGGGCGCCGTCCCCAATTGTGGAATGAAGTCATCAGGAGGAGCGCATGCACCCATCAAAACCCGTTTGGCGTTTAAGGGCAACTCCAATTCTCCTCGCGAAGACCCGAAGCGCAAAAAATCAGCGTCCTTGCGACCAGGTTGCAGGAGCTCCCGCAGCCGGTGGAGGACAATAATTCGGGGCAGCAGGGGCACAATACGGGGCGGCTGCGTAATTCGGGGCAGCATATGCTACAGGAGCAGCATATCCCGGTTGAGGGTATACCGGAGGGGCATAAGCCTGAGCTTGGGGAGCTTGTTGGTTGGCGTGGACAAATCCGTGTTCCATGCACCAGTTTTCCCGATAGTGCTGACAGCCCATGGGAAAAAGGAAAAGTACTATACCCGCACAACGGGGGAACCAGCGGATCATGGCTCAAACCTCCAACAGCCCAGGCAAAACCACCCCAGTGAGGAATAGTTTCCGATAAGCTCTGATTGGGGGCGATAACCGACAGAAAACCAGGAATCAAGCTGAACCCGTGAAAACAGGCGACTGGGAAGTTTGCGCACACACAAAGCTCTGGGAATTTTCGGGAGATCGGTCCAGCCATGCCTGTATAAGCAAAGGCTCTTCCGGCCCTTTTGCAACCGGTAACTCACCCGGATCCCAAACCAAAACTTGTTCAAGCTCTTCCCTTTTTTCAGGGAATTTTCCCATAGCTTTTATTTCTATCACCCCCCGAATTCGACCATTCCAAATGGCATAGTACCACCTTCTGCCCGGAATGATCGGGTGATTCCATGCCCCTGGTCCCAAAGGGCCAATGGGAAAATAACCACAAAGGGCCTGCGCAAGATTTTGGCGAATGCGCCTTTGGTCAAATGCCTTTAGGACCGTGATACGCCGAATAATCGACTCCACATTCGAAGTGGTAAGGCCCGGGCTTTCCGTGCCCTGTTTGGACAAGGAATCCAAAATCCTAAGGAGTTCGACACTTTCCCCTTTGGCGAAATCCAGGGCCACCTGAAATTGCGCGGGATTGTCCAGCTCTGCGGGCGACACAAGCGCTTCCAAAACTTTTGAGGTCCACAACCCACCCCGGATGGGACCAAAAAGCACCTCGCCTTCCTGGTTGGGATCGGCCACAAAACGCAATGGTTTCTTTTGACCGGGCTGATGGATCAACCACAGCAGCCTTCTTGGCGGTGGGTTGAGGGCGCGATTAAAACGGGGTTTTATTCGCCCGACAAGCTCCATCTCAAGAACAAGAGCGCCAAGCTCGTCCGGTACAGGCAACCAATCCACCCTCTCCGAGGCGGTCCAAATATCTGCCATGTGTTTTTGAAAACCGCCCTGGTCCAAACTTTCGACTGCCAGGGGATATTGCGCCAGGCGTTTACGGAGACACTTTGCCTTCCCAACATAAAGTACCTCACCAAGTCCATCCCGAAAAAGGTAAACACCGGACCTTCCCGGTGGGATCCCGGGAAATGGTGAAACTCCCCTTCGCTCCTGGTTTTTTGTGGGTGGGTTATCCCCTTTCTTCCCAATTTTCCCATGGTTTTTCAAAACCGGAATACCGGTAACCGGGACAAACGGTCTTATTCCCACCGGCCAAAACCTTTGGCAGCCATTTTCCGGAATGGAGGGTATTTTTAAGGGATCCAAACAAATTGCCTCTCATTAGAACCCGGATACCCGAAAAGGCCCTGGTTCCCAATTATCCATAGGGGCCGGTGCGATGTCCATTACCCCAGGCGGAAAGCTCCCAAAGAAAAAATGAACCGTCAATCCCATCCGTCACGGCGACCTTTGTTCCAACCCGATTGACCTGTTAAACCTTGGAGGGTGTTTTGG
>CAWUOD010000526.1:0-2961 GCA_963923115.1 uncultured Singulisphaera sp. | reverse complement strand
TCTGGTCTCGTGGGCTCGGAGATGTGTATAAGAGACAGCCTATTTGTCCGAATTTGCCAAAAATGAGACAATTACCCGTGGATGGGCCGTCGAAGGCTGGATGGTGGAAACAGCCCTGGGTTTGTCAGGGTTTTTTCTGGGTTTTCTCTTCACAGGGGTGATCAACCGTTTCCTTGGTTTAATATTTTTTGTTTTCAACAAGGTTTTCAAACAGTTCACCAACGCTTATCTCGGTTCCGTCAGGATCCTCCTCAAAGGTTGTCTGCTTGGATTGTTGGTATATGGTGGTCTGATTTATCTCACTTACAAGACGCTAAACGATTCTCCTGCCGGATTCATTCCCGCACAGGATAAGGGCTATTTGCTTGTTAATGCCCAGCTTCCCGATTCGGCATCCTTTGGCCGAACCGAGGCGCTCATGAAAAAAGTGGAGGCGATCACCTCAAAAACCCCGGGGGTTCTTCACACCGTTTCGCTCACTGGCCAATCGCTCCTTTTGGGGGCCAATGCTCCCAACTTTGGGTCAATGTTTGTCATGCTCGACAAATTTGAAAATCGCCGGTCTGCCGATTTGAGTTCCGAAGCCATAGGCCAATACCTCGAACAGGAATTTCGCAGGGAAATCCCCGAAGGGCTTATCAATGTTTTGGGAGCGCCCCCGCTGGATGGTCTTGGGACGGCTGGCGGTTTCAAGATCATGATCGAGGATCGAGGCGATCAGGGCATGCTTGCACTCCAGAATATCGCCCAGCGCATTGTTGAATCGGCCGGGGAATACCCGCAATTGAATAAGGTGTTCTCCCACTTCAGGGCGGATACCCCCTGGTTGTTTCTCGATATTGACCGCAAGGCCGCCCAAACCATGGGAATTGCCATGGGAGAAATCTTTAACACTTTGCAGATATACCTTGGATCGTTCTATATCAACGATTTCAACAGGTTTGGGCGTACTTGGCAAGTCACCGTTCAGGGCGATTCGGAATTCAGGCGGCGAATTGATGACCTAAAGCGTCTCAAGGTCCGCAATATGCACGGTGAGATGGTTTCCTTGGGGGCGATTACCCGGGTAAAGGAAGCCGCAGGTCCTGTGCTTATCGCTCGTTACAACCTTTATCCGGCCGCGGCGATCAATTTGAACCCAGGCCCCGGCACAAGCTCCGGACAGGCCATTGAACTTATGGAAGATTTGGCCAGAAAAAATCTGGCTCCATCCATGAGGCAAGAATGGACCGAATTGGCGCTCCTTCAGCTTCAAGTCGGAAGCACGGCGATGATTGCTTTCGGTTTGGCGGTTGTTTTGGTGTTCCTTGTTTTGGCCGCTCAATATGAAAGTTGGTCGCTTCCCCTGGCGGTGATTCTGGTGGTGCCGATTTGCCTATTGTGCGCGGTGGCGGGTGTCCGAATCGCCCAAATGGACATTAATATCTTTACCCAGATTGGGTTTGTTGTTTTGGTGGGACTTGCGAGTAAAAACGCGATCCTTATCGTGGAATTCGCCCGGGCAAGGCGTGAAGCGGGATCTGACAGGATGCGGGCCACCCTTGAAGCCTGTAGACTGAGGCTTCGACCTATCATCATGACTTCATTCGCTTTTATTTTGGGTGTGGTTCCCCTGGTTCTGGCCGAAGGGGCAGGGGCGGAAATGCGCCGCACGCTCGGAACTGCTGTATTTAGCGGAATGTTGGGGGTTACCCTTTTTGGGATATTTTTAACTCCCATATTTTATTATGTGATTCAGTGGATCGGTGACGCTTCCCGGACTTCGGATTGTGGATCCGGAGATCCAAAGGATTCCGGGGGGACCATCCTTGATTCCGAAGGACTCCGGGATTCGCAATTGATTGGTTCACAGGAGACCAAATCCTTCAAGGCGCGTGTTCCGGGAGGCGATTCCAATGGATAAACCGCTTCTGTTCCAAAACCAGCGCCAACAAAAAAGTTCGATGAACATCCGGCGCTCCGTCAAAATTCCACGCGCCCGAGGACCTGAAGCCAAGGAGGAGCGTCGCAAAAACATCGTTCAGGCCGCTTCCCTTATATTTGCCCAATTGGGATATGCCGCGACCGAAATGGATAGGGTCGCTCTCGAACTTGGTTTGTCCAAAGGGACCATTTACCTTTATTTTGAAAATAAGGAAGCGCTTTTCCTTCATTGTGTCGATCAGGGTATGCGAGATTTGAACGCATCGGTGCGCGAAGCGATGACACTTGCTGCCGATCCGATGGAAAAGATCGTCCTGGCGTTTCGGGCCTATTTTCAGTTCCTGGATGAACATCCCCAGCAAATCGAATTGTTGATCCAGGAAAGGGCCAATTTCAAGGATCGTAAGACCCAGACCTATTTCGAACACCGGGCCAACAATCGCGCGTTCTGGAAGGGGATTTACCAGACCCTGATCAAGACTGGGAGGATTGTGGTCCCGATGCAACTGGATCAGTTTCTTGATCTGATTGGAACTCTTCTTTACGGGACCATGTTCACACAGCGTTACGATACGCGCGCCTCCACCCTAAGCGAAAGGACATCGCACCTATTGGAATTCGTTTTCCAGGGCGTTTTGTCCCAGGGAGAGCAAAAGGTTTGGATGGAAACCCTCAAGCGGATTGAATAAGCCAAGACTTCCGAACCAAGTTTTTTTCTCAAAAATCATTGGGCAAAGTTGCCCGAGTACCTTTGGCCTTGCTTTCGTGGATGGTTTCGATTTTTTTGATGACCTGATTCGCCATGCCCTGAAAGCTTATCGCGTATCGTGGGGCCACTTTCTTCCAATAACCACGCACATAGGGCTTTTCAAAAAAGTGGATCAGGTTCTGTTGCCATTCTTCCCAGTCCTCTGTCTCCAGAAGTTGCATCCTTATGTGGTGTTTGTAAATCTCCTCGAAAAAGGTATAGCCCAGTTCACACATGCGATGGAGTTTTGATCGCTCCTCCATGGCTGTCTCTTATACACATCTCCGAGC
>CAWUOD010000525.1:0-2965 GCA_963923115.1 uncultured Singulisphaera sp. | reverse complement strand
CTTGTCCTCCCCTTGGGAAATTGGCGATTGACCGGACGCATCGACAAACTGCTTGACGACCCCGAATCGGGTGGCCCATCGCTTGTCGACTGGAAAACCGACCAAAAGACTCCCCAACAGATTGAAGACACTTACCGATCGACCATGGGGCTTTATGCCCTGGCGTTATCGAAGACATTGCCCGAGCCACCGCCACGGGTGACTGCGCGGCTCGTCTGCCTGAGGCAGGGTGAAGTCCGAACCCTTGTCTTTGAAGCCCGCGAACTAAGCCGTTTGGAAGCCGAGTGGACCGACCTTCTCCGCCAATGGAGAAGCCGTCAGGCCAACTTACGCATGGCAGCCGCCACGAATTGATTGCAAGACCCGGCTCACTCGACCCAATCGACATTCACTTTAAGGCCCATGGCGCTTCGCAACACGCCGAGTATGCGGTCATGGGCCTTGCGGGCGGCATTGGCCGTCATGCCAAACATCCAACCTATGTCCGCCCAGGATTCATTGTCCTGATGGCGCATCTTCAAAATCGTCAGTTCCTTTTCATTGAGGATGTTGAGCGATTTGGCCATTCGCTCCAACTCCTCCGCATTTTCCAAAGTGGCCAGAGGATTGGAAGGAGCGGATTCCTCGATCAACTCCACATCCGAATGCTCGATTTTGGCGCTTCGTTTGGCCGCGAGGAAAAAATACCTTTGCCTGTTGATTTGGGCATGATTGAGTATGGTCCGGAGGAAAGCCTCCAGGTGATCGTTATCGGCAAAATGGTGTTTCAGAATGGTATCATAAAGGACAATAAGCGATTCCTGGACAAGGTCCGGGGTGTTTTCCTTCCCCTTCATCCTCTGGGAATAGCCATGACCCAAATCCATTAGTCTGAATTGGCAAAGCATCAAAAATTGGGAGAGGGCACCCTCTTCACCCTGGTGTACCCGCTGCAACCAATCAAACAATTTTTGGGTATGGACCGGATTGCCTTCCGGGACGGGCATATTTTCCCCACTTAGGGAAAATCGAATCCTGGAGCCCAGTCTCCGGATGGATGCCATGCCTGCATTCCTCAGCACCGATGCATTCTCCACATGGTTTACAATAAGCCCAACGGCATGTCAAGATAATCAATCAAACTATTTCACCTTTTACCAAAAAAACAATTTTATTAACTAAGATAGCCATAATTACACACGCCTCTCATAAATTCCTGCCAATCCATTTGGATCCTTACACAAAACAGGTTAACCATCGAAAAACCGCAGTCTGGTTACTTCCGACGATATGTCTGGCAAAATTTTCGTATCAGGGGTTTTTGTGAAACCACAAAACACAAAAGGGGTACAATAGTTGTACTTGTGAGTCGTCCCGCCTGGTTGGATTGCTGGTATACGGATCCATTTGCCATCACATGCCTGATTTCCCAAAAAATCCGTCCATTGATCCCCATGATGGTTTATCCATTGGGGCTGGTCATGATTTGATATCTCCCGCATCTGGCCGGACCCTGGTGGATTCCAATACGCCCTCGGACCAGGCGGCGCCTTTGGATTTGGAAGAAAAATCGGGGCCCGCCCAACCTGTCGGGTTTCTGCATCAAGGCATGACCATTCAGGGATATCGTCTGGAGGAGGAAATCGGATCAGGCGGCATGGGAACCGTCTGGAAAGCCACCCAATTGGGCACGAATCGGCTGGTCGCGATAAAGATGATCCTTGCCGGTTTCACGGCCAAATCCACAGAACAGATCCGCTTTATGGCCGAATCGGTCGCGATGGCCTCCGTGAAGCATCCCAATGTTTTGGAGGTCCTGGAGTTCGGGAACGCGAATGGCAGGCCATTCCTCGCCATGGAGTATTTGCCCGGGGGGAGCCTCGCCGACAAATTGGGGGAAAATCGCCTGGACCAAAAAACCGCCGCCGAACTGCTTGTAAAGATTTGCAATGGAGTCCAGGCGGCCCACGACCTGGGCATTGTTCACAGGGATCTTAAACCTGAAAATATCCTTTTCAATAACCAGGGCGAGCCCAAGGTCATCGACTTTGGATTGGCCAAGCAACTGGAGGTTTCGGTCAACACGGTCTCCCATGTGGTTTTGGGAACACCCTGTTACATGGCGCCCGAACAAGCCGAGGGGAAATCACGGTTCGTCGGTCCTGAATCCGATGTTTACGCCCTTGGCGTCATCCTTTATGAATGCCTGACCGGAACCCTGCCTTTCAACGCAGACAACCACCTGCAAATCCTGAGGATGGTTTCCGAAAGAACCCCCCTGTCCCCAAGGACCCATATCCCCTCGCTCCACCGGGATATTGACCGTGTATGTCTTAAATGTTTGGAGAAGGATCCGCAGGAGAGATATCGGTCCTGCCTGGAATTGGCGGAAGACCTGACCCGCTTTTCCACCGGGCGTTCCGTCCTGGCCCAAAGGTCCAGTCCCTGGGGGCGGATCTGGTTTTGGGCCAAAAGAAACAGACTTCTCGCGTTGACCGCGGCCTCCGCGTTTTTGCTGCTTTTGATCTCCTCGATCGGATTCGCCGGGCTTGGCATTTGGGCGCTAACCGAGCGAAACCATGCGAAAATCAAAGAATCCCAAGCGACCCAAAGCGAGGCGCTCGCCCTGTCCCAGCAAAACATGGCCGAATCCCAGGTTTATATCGGAAATGTCCAGAGGGCATTAAGCGAATGGAAATTTGGCAAACCACAGACGGCGAGGGATCGACTGGAGGCTTGCCCTTTTGAAAAGCGCGGTTGGGAACACGATTTTATCAACACGACGGTCCAGGCAAATCAGGTGGTTCTCGAGGGACACACCGCGGAGGTCCAAAGTATCGTCTACAGTCCGGATGGAAAATGGATCGCCAGCGGAAGCGACGACCAGACCATTCAAATCCGGGACGCGGCCCGGGGAACAATTGTGAAAACCCTCGGGAGGAATAGTGGTTTTGTTCGAAGCCTTTCTTTTAGCGGTGATGGATCG
>CAWUOD010000524.1:0-2969 GCA_963923115.1 uncultured Singulisphaera sp. | reverse complement strand
ATTCTTTTTCCCAAGGCAAAATTTTCCAAGAGGGGTTTGGTTCATGAAGCTTTCCAGATGGTTTGCTGGTTTTTGCCATGGGGCATTACTACTTGGCATTTTATTTTTTCCTGGGACGATTAAAGCGGGGGACGGAAATAAGGCTTCGGAACTTGCCAAAAGCCTAAATGATGCGCAACCTCGTGGAGGAAACTCGGAGCTTTTGGGTCAGAAGTGGAAAGCCCTGATTGCCGAGGGGCAGGATGGAGTTCCTGCCATTCTCAAAGCAATGGACCCCCAAAAACCTTTGGGGCTTAATTGGCTTAGGCCTGCCCTCGATGCTGTTCTTGAAAAAGAGAAAGCCTCCCCCAAAACCTTGAGTTTTCTTGAATCCTTTGTCAGGGATGTCAATGAACCGGGGGTTGCCCGGCGACAGGCATTCGAGTGGTTACAAAAATTAGAGCCGGAAAAAGCTCAAAACCTGGTATCAGGATTTCTAAACGATACGAATCCTGAACTCAGGCGGGATGCCGTTGGGGCCGAACTGGCAGCATTGAAAGCGCTTCCCAAAGGCAAAGGAGTTTTGGAAAAAGCACAAAACTTGTTAAAAGTGGCTTGCGATTTGGATCAGGTTTCCGATCTGGCAAAGACCCTCAAATCGGAAGGTGTCGAAGTCGACCTACTCAAACATTATGGTTTTTTGACGGATTGGGCTGTCTTGGGGGTGTTCGATAACACCAAGGAAGAGGGTTTTGATAAATCCTATCCAGCGGAACCTCTTCCCGATGTATCGAAGTCTTATGCTGGCAAGGATGGAAAACCCATCCAATGGTTTACCACCAAAACCAATTCACCCGAAGGGATAGTTGACCTTAACAAAGTAATAGGCAAGGAAAAGTCGGCGGTCGCCTATGTTTGGACCCGCGTGGAATCGGAAAAGGATCAGGAAGTTGAAGTTCGGCTTGGTTGTATTACCTCGTTAAAAGTCTGGTTAAACAGTGAATTGGTTTTTCAGCGTGATGAATATCACCATGGTCAAAATGCCAACCAACATATTGCCCGATGCAAACTGAAAAAAGGTGTCAACGACCTTGTCATAAAGGTTTGTCAAAACAACCAAAAAGATTCCTGGGCTCAAAATTGGCAATTTCAGGCAAGGTTCACTGATTTCGCTGGTTATCGTGCAGGGGTTAAACAGGCACCACTTCCCAAAGTCCCAGCAAAGGTTACCGCAATGGCCTCCAAGGAGATCGAACAATGAAGAGATTGAAATTGAGTTGGGTTGTTGCCGGATTTCTTGCTTTGTCAGGGAATGTGATTGGCGCTGATTGGACACAGTTTCGTGGTCCGGATGGAACTGGTGTGAGCCCGGAGAAAGGAATCCCTTCCAAATGGGGGACCGATCAAAATATTGCCTGGAAAGCAAAGTTACCCGGCCGCGGTCTTTCCAGTCCGGTGGTCCTGGGCAACACGGTATATCTCACCGCGTGTTCGGAGCGTGAGCAGGGTCGGCTTCATGTTTTGGCCTTCGATTCAAAAACGGGCGATGAACTTTGGAGGCGAAGTATTATCGCCACAGGTGGAACCGCGTGCCATCCGAAAACCAATATGGCCGCCCCAACCCCTGTCGCGAACGATAAAGGTGTCGTAGCCTTATTCGCAACCGCGGACATGGTCGCTTATAATTCCAAAGGTGACCTCCTTTGGTGTCGTTCTTTTTGCGGCGAGGATCCGGGTATTTCCAATCAGGTTGGAATGGCTTCATCATTGGGGCTTCACAAAGACACCGTCCTTGTGGAATTGGAAACGGGATCCAGCTCTTTTATTTGTGGTGTGGACCTTGCCACGGGAAGGGAAAAATGGCGGCACCCCCGTGGAAAAGCCGTCAATTGGACCAGTCCCACGGTTGTCCGGCAAAAGGGAGTTGATGTTGCCTTGTTCCTGGCACCCAACGGCTTGACGGCTTGTGATCCCTCAACCGGAAAGATTCTGTGGAATTACACTGAGACACCAGGGGGAAGTATTGCATCCGCCACGGCCTCGGAGGATTTGATCATTAGTCCGGGTAGTCCTTTGGTTGCATTGAAAAGCGCTTCCACCGGAACCACACCAGAGATCGCCTGGAAGTCATCAAAAGCTGGCGGGACCTATTGCAGTCCTTTGGTTTACGAGGGAAAGGTGTATGGTGTTTCCTCGGTTGGAATCAATTGCCTTGATGCCTCGACAGGCAAGGAAATATGGACACATAGGGTAAAAGGCCCATTCGCTGGTTCTCCCCTGATTGCGGACGGTAAACTTTATCTTGTCAATGAGGAAGGGCTTACCACTGTTCTCAAGGTTGGTGGAGAAAAACCTGAGGTCCTTGGAAACAACAAGCTTGGGGAGACCATCCTTTGTACTCCGGCAATTGCTGGTGGAAAAATTTTTCTTAGGAGTGATTCGACACTTTGGTGCATTGGGGTCAAATGAACGGAAATTTGATTCCTCCAATTTATCTTGCTCCGAGAAAAAAAGATTCACACAAAGGCGATTTTGGAAGGATTGGGATCGTCGCCGGTAATCGTGAAATGAGTGGTGCCGCTGCTCTTTGTGGAACAGCGGCATTGCGTTCCGGGGCTGGTTTGGTTAGTTTGTTTACCCCAAAATCAGCACATCCTTTTGTCGCCATGGCGAATCCGTGCTATATGGTTACTCCCCTCAAGGAGACAAAAGATGGAAACATTTGTCCTTCAGCGGTTCCCGGATTATTGAATTCGCTTAAAAACAAGGATGTTATCGCGGTGGGTCCAGGTTGTGGGACCGGTCCCGGACTGGATATGCTTCTTAAAAGCCTTTTGGCCAAACCGGGAAAACTTGTTGTGGATGCGGATGGGTTGAACCAATTGGCCCTGATGGATGGATGGTGGAAAAACAAAGTCGCTGATTTGATTATCACACCCCATCCAGGTGAAATGAACCGATTAAGCCAAGGGGCAAATTGGCAATTACCC
>CAWUOD010000523.1:0-2974 GCA_963923115.1 uncultured Singulisphaera sp. | reverse complement strand
CACAAGGAGTATCGTCGGCAGCGTCAGATGTGTATAAGAGACAGTTCCTGACGACCGGGGCAATCAGGTCGGAATCCAGCTTGGTAACACAGATCTGGTATATCCCTGCTCAAGGGGTCTACCGGTTAGCGGTTTTGCCGTTTCGGTTGACGGAACCAACTACCTCAACTTCGCCACAACGATCGGCCTTCAGGGAACAATCACCGACATTAGTTCGGGCGGAACGCTTGCCTACAAGTTCGTAAGCGAAGCCATTCCAGACTTAAAGATTACTCGTGTAATCGCAATGCCGAAAAACTCTCGACAAGTATTAATCAACACATCCTTTGAAAATCTTTCGTCCACCAAAACATTTCAAAACATAGCCATCATGGAAGTGGAGGACCCCAATCCCTCCACATACGCCACCTTGAATGATGTGGTTGCCCTGTCTCATGGAACTTTTGTTCGCGGATCGAACACCTCGGGACTGACCCTTGCCTTGGCTTCTGTCTCCCAAACCGCTTACGCATCGGCTTTTGGTCCAACCGCGTTTAGTCCCATCTCCCCGGCACCTTATGATTTTCTGCCGTCTCCCAAGGGAAATCTGAATCCCGGGGCCGGAGATCCCAACGCCGTTTCCTCCGAAGACGCCTTGCTCCGCCTGGCGGATCAAATATCAACGCTTGATCCAAAAAAGGTCGCGACCTTTTCCACGACCTTGTTGGTTGGTCGTTCAGTCACGGATGTGGAGGCGGACGCGGAAACGCTCGCATCCGCATCGGCCCCAACCGGCCAGTTCAAAACCCTTGACGATCCCCGCAAGGAATCTGTCCAACAGGAAATCATCGACTTTTCGCAACCGGTCGTTGGACTGGATGCCACAAGTTTTCAATTGACCCGCGACGGCGTCGATGTCCCGCTCAATGGTGTCAAGCTTGTGCCCCTGGATAAAAAGGGCCTGGGTTTTCGTCTGGATGGATTGGAAACCCTGACCAGAGCCGAGGGGAATTATCAACTATCCCTATCGCAAAACAACCAGGTCCACGATTTGGCGGGGCGCAAGCTTTCAACCCTGCCCAAGATCACCTGGGTGATGGATGTTACCCCCCCGGAAAGTATTCTTCTCGAATCATCCATGACCGGAATCGCCGGAATTGGCCCCGATTTTGTCGACGGGATGCTGGCCGGAAACAATCCTGTCGTGCTTTCCGGACAAGGCGAACCGGGCGCGAAGGTTTATGTTGGTTTGGACGGCCCGGTTGTCGGCAAAGCCCTGGTCGGCTCAAACGGGAAGTGGTCGTTCAATCTGGATTTGCAGGGGCAGGCGGACGGGGGCCATAACCTCATACTGGCCCAGATCGATGCCGCCGGAAACAAAAGCCAGGCCCGCAATTTCGTCCTGACCCTTGACACCGTCGCACCGGAATTCGCCCCGACCATCGAGAGCGTTTCCCCGGATATCGGCAATCCCGGGGATAGTGTCGCCAACTCCCGGGCAATCGTCCTCAAGGGGATGGCCGAATCCGACCTGAAGATCCAGTTGTTCACCGGTACAACCCTCCTGGGAACCACCAAATCGGACGCCGAGGGGTACTGGACGCTCGCCCTTTCCACAGAGGGGCAGGCTTTACTGGTCGAAGGTTTGCAATTTCTACGGGCGAACGCTTTCGACCCCGCCGGAAACAAGAGTCCCGATTCTGATGAGTTTCGCCTGACTCTGGACACATCAGATCCGGGAACGGTGATTTTTGATTCGGTGATGGCCGGAATTGTGGGTGTCGGGCCCGAATTCACCGACGGAATGTTGGCGGGGGGTAATCCTGTCGTGCTTTCAGGCAAAGCCATGATAGGCGCGACCCTCCAGTTTTCCCTTGATGGAAACCCCGTAGGCGACATCTTTATCGATGCGACCAGAAAATGGACATTTCCCCTTGATCTGGCGGATCAATCCGACGGCGATCATACCCTCGCACTTACCCTGGTCGACCCCGAAGGAAACCAGTACCCGGACAAAATCTTCAAGCTGACCCTCGACACCATTTCCCCCGACGCCCCAACACTCTCAACCATCGATCCCGACACAGGTGCCTCCAACACCGACAAGGTCACCTCCGCCGGATTGTTCACCATCGCGGGTCAGGCCGAAGCAAACGCCCTGATCAAGGTCTGGCTCGAAGGACAAAACCTCGGACAGGTCAACTCCGACAACAACGGAAACTGGAAGTTCACACTCACCAACAACCTCGCCTCAGGCGAACACATCTTCACCGCCACCGCCTCGGACCGCGCGGCAAACACCAGCGCCAAATCCCAGGACTTCAAAGTCATCATCGACAAACAGGACCCCGAAGCCCCATCCATACTCGGCATGACACCCGACAAGGGTACAGGAAACAACCACCTCGCCAACACGAAAGCCATCACAATAAACGGCAAGGCCGAATCCAACGCCAAAGTCGAGCTCTACCTCGCGACGGCCCTGTTGGGCTTCACACAATCCGACGCCCAGGGAAACTGGACGATCGCCCTTTCCACTCAGGCCCAATCCTCCCTCACAGAGGGAACACAATCCTTGCACGCAAGAGTTGTCGATCCCGCCGGAAACATTGGCGACAATTCCGACGACTTCTCCATCACACTCGACCTCACCGCCCCTGATAAGGTCCTCCTTGACACACTCCTGACCGGAATCATCGGGAACGGGCCGGATTTCGCAAACGGAATGCTGGCGGGAAAGAACGCCGTCGTGCTCTCCGGACATGGCGATCCAGGCGCGAAGGTCAACATCCTTCTCGATGCGACCATCGCGGGACAGGTCCTCGTAAGCACCTCAGGCAAATGGAAATTCCCCCTCGACCTGACCGGAAAGGCTGAGGGACTCCACGACCTCAGCCTCTCTCAAACCGATCTCGCCGGAAACGAAGGGGAAACAAGAACCTTCAAGCTGACCCTCGACACCATTTCCCCCGACGCCCCAACACTCTCAACCATC
>CAWUOD010000522.1:0-2976 GCA_963923115.1 uncultured Singulisphaera sp. | reverse complement strand
GTGCACTATTTCCCACAAAATGGACATTGTTTAGAGTGGTTATGCCCCGATTGAGGATGGCTCCCCCGCCACCCGCGGCGGCTCCCCCGCCGGAAATGGTTGAATCCCCTGTTTGTCCGTTATTTCCTGAATTTTCATGGGAGGTGAAACCTTCCAGGGTGATATTTTCGAGGAGGAACTCGACGCCTGGTTGGACATAAAAGGCCCTGTAGCCTTCGGTCAGGTTTGTGGCGGCATAGGCCTCCCTAAGTGTGATTCCAAGGTCGCCTCCGCTTATGCGAACATCATCATCAAGAATAAACGCGGTATGACCATAACGCAACTCCTCAGAAATCGGGGGTGTCACCAGGGTCCATTTGCCTTGGGTGTTGTCCCACAAGTAAAAGGGGGTTGGTGGAGCGTCCACGGGCATGGTGATGTCGATGGTTTTCCCTTGCAGCGAATCATCGAAATTGATGGTGCTGACAAAACCCTCATTGGCCAGGTCGATCAGGGAGGCGAGGGACCCATGTCCCCTTTGGTCGGTGGTGGTGACATACGCGATGGAATCCACTCTTAGTGGATCCTGAATAAATACATCAGGCTGTGCGTTGGGGATCTTGATTTGTCGGGTGGTGGAAATATCGTTCATTTCCCCAAGGGTGAATCCGAGGAAATCGGCTTGAACAAGATCAAGACCAAGGGTGTAGTCACCGGGTTGATCCACCGGCAGTTCGTATTGTCCACGGTTGTTTGTGGTAGTGCGGACCAGGAAGCCATTGGGGCCCGACAAAACCACGCCAATTCCGGAAACGGATTGCCCCAGAGTGTCATGGATCCCATCGACCTTCAAATCTCCTGTCACAAAAACGGAGCCCCGCAGGATGGATTTCGTTGGGATCAGATGCATATCCTCCCTGACCGGGCCATTCGACAGGTTCACGATGTGGGATCGGGTCAGACCATTTTCCGGTCTTAAGAAATCCGGAATGTCGTATACCAGGTTGGTCGAGGCAATTCCGGTTGGTACATCGAGGGAATAATTCCCCTGATTGTCCGTGATCGAACGGGGTTCATTCGTTTGCCAGATTTCATCATGATTGAGATCGGCATAAACCGGCATACCGGAATAGGCGCCTTTGGTGTCGGTCACCTTGCCGCTGATCGACCGAATCACCTGAAACGGTCCGGCGGATTCCCCATAGACAGGAATCGAAGCACTTCCCTCGGTCGCAAGGCCATAGAGCCAAAGGTCTCCATTTGGCAGCGGGGAAGTGTCCCATGTGATCTCCGTTGACCAGGATCCATCCGGGTTCACCATTACCGGGATATAGGATGCCGGATTGCCATCGGCGGCCAGCCTGGCAAGGTATTCGTGATCTCCTGCGTAATCTGTAGAGAAATAGAGCGAAACCAAAACTTCCCTGGTGCGGGGATCGTTCACATGGCCGGTTAATTTCGTTGTTTGGATTCCCGAGCGGATCTGGTCGGGGATCGACGGAATATCCACCACGACGGGATCCGTGTTCCAGCGAATACCCAGGAGTGGAGAAACCTCTCCACCGTTAAGGCCGGTTTTATCTTCGGGATTGCCCAAGGGAATCTTGCTTCGGATGGCTCCAGAGAAGCGCATACCCTCATCAAGGAATGATCCGTCGGTTTTGGTTGCGAAAATTTCAACCCATCCCTGATTCGTTTTGGCATCGAAGAAGGGTTGACTGACTTTGAAGGAAACGCCCTCAACAGTGTCGAGGTATAGCCGAATGGATTCGAGCCAATCTGCTGGAATGTTTCCGGAAGAATCCGCGATGGGACGGTAAGAAATGGTGAAGCGCCCTTCGCGAACCTTCATTCCCGCTGGTGGTGGGTTAAGCTGTTTGTCAAAACCGACGGGTGGAGTGCTTCCTCCATACGAGAATGCCTGAGTCCAACGACTTTCGAGTTCTGGATCTCCACCACCTGGCCCGATGAGTTCGACCGGGCTTTTGATTTGTGAACGGAGAACAAAACCCCGGGGAAGGTATTGGCCAGCATGGGGTAAAACCTTCACGCCAATCGTGCCGAGTCCCGTTTCCGCGTCAAACTCCAATGGAAGCGTTTCAATGTTAACTCCGTCAACGGGGTCGATGAGGAATTGAAGCCAATTCTTTTGGGAGGATAGATTTGTCCATTGGGAATGGTCCTTAACCTGGAAAGTGGCCTGGTATAGTCCCTCGGATACCTCCGTTACGGGAATGGGATCGGATTGGCCCGAATATTCCCAACCTGACCCGAATGAAGTGGCGTTGGCCATTGAGAAGAGCATCGGGCCAACGGAATCATTTACGGACAAAGACCCGTTAAGTAAGATTGTCGACTGAAGAACGGGACTGGCCATTCGACTCATTAGGGAAGGATTGGCGCCCAAGGATTTGGAAAGATTGGACTTGATATCGTCACCATTTAATACAGAAAAATTATTTGGAGTGACATCATATTTGATCCCACGGGTCCCCAAAAACACAATTTCTCCCCATGCCATCGCAAAAAATTGGTTGCGAACCGGATTGTAAACGAAAAGGAAATCGGCCGAAGCCAGGGTTGTGCCACCGAGAACGGGTATCTCTTCAGGGATTTTGACCTTTGCTGTCGACCGGAAAACCAGGCCGTTGATATCACTTATGGAGAAATGGCCTTTGGCGACAAAAACACCCGCCAAAAACGACAGGCTCAAATCGGCATAATATTGGCGCTGTCCCCAGTCAAGGAACAGGATACCGGTTCCCTCGGCTAGAAGTCCTTTCCATTTGGGTTGGGTAAGGGTGCCGGAATTGATTCCACCAAAGTAGGCATCAACCTGAATCCTAAGACTTTGAGGATCAAGAGTGAACGAACCGACAAACTGCGCGGTGGCTGCGGTTTTTCCGAAGACGCTTACAGAAGTGCCAAGTCCGAGACCAATACTGCCTGTCAGGGTAATTTGCGAAAGGTTTGACAGATTGCGGATGCCACCAGAGA
>CAWUOD010000521.1:0-2980 GCA_963923115.1 uncultured Singulisphaera sp. | reverse complement strand
CCTATTCCTACCAGTCAAGTCAACGAAATTCCAGGCGCCCACCGTGAACGGGTACATAATATCGCTCTCATTTTTCAAGTGGTAGTTGCCACTCCCAAGGTTGGGCCAACCCGGACTTCCAACCCTTTTCCGTCCATCGGATTCCAAAACCGGTTTGAAATGTCAGGGAGTTGGGAAACCTGGAATTCCCCTGTTTTCGGCTTAATTCTGCTTCGGAATCAAGGCGAAAAGGTCTGTGATATTCATTTCCTCCTCCGATTCCGTCCAGAAAAAACGGCAACCTTCAAGGACCAAATCCATAAGCAACTTCGCCAACAATTGTTGCCCAAGTTGTAATGCCTGCCAGGCATCAATCCCACGAATATCCGGAATTCGACCATGTAATCCATCAATGGCAACA
Source organism: uncultured Singulisphaera sp. (assembly GCA_963923115.1). GTDB lineage: Bacteria > Planctomycetota > Planctomycetia > Gemmatales > Gemmataceae > SYLG01. The sequence continues at coordinate 2,580 of CAWUOD010000521.1, read as the reverse complement.
GGGCAGGCCCATTCGTCCAAAAGTACCTGGTATGGTTGGCCCAGCCTTGGAGTGATCCGGATTAGCCGGCCATCCGGGTACCGGGCCTCAATGGTCCTGGCGGCGAGCCAGGATGGATCAGGATCAGGATTCATTGATCATAAAAGAGAGCATTTTATTGCGCCCATCTCCCGGTTTACAAAAATGCTATGATTTGAATGGAAATACAATAATAACCTTGTTTAATAATATGCATGGTTGTCAAATATGAAGCTAAAAACGGATTTTACTAAAAATGTTATTATTGAAACCAGATTTTTTCGTTAACATTCAATGTGGTGAAAACTTCCGGGGTTTGGAACAATCCATGTCGCCTGTCTCCCGGTGAATTTTTGGCGCAAGCATCAGGCAAGGCGAATTTACGCGGTAACCAAACCGCAAAGCCAATCCCTGCCTGTTTCTCAATCTACCAGTCGCTTCCTGGCATTTCCAGCGTACAAAGTCCCTACCTTCTCCCTCGCCACTCCCGAGAGACTTTTACAATGCATTTGGCAAAACTGGCCCTGGGTTTTTGTGCTTTGATTTTTGGCCTAAGCGCCTCCCCCGCCGCCGAACCGGCCAAGGCACGAATCGTGGTGATCGCCACGGCCCATGATCATGCCTGGAACACCCACATGTATACCGAGGAGTGCAAACTCCTGGTCAAATGCCTCAACCAGAATCCGGGCGTGGATGCGGTCTTTTCGGCGGATCCCGATTGGCCCAAGGACCCCAAAGTCCTCGAAGGGGTCAAGTCGATCGTCTACTATTCCCGCTCGGCGGGTGACATCGTCTTTGATCCGAAGCGCCGCAAGGAGACCGCGAAGTTGTTCGATGCGGGGGTTGGCTTTGCCACCGTCCATTGGGCGACGGCGACCAACGACGCGAAGCTGGGAACGGATTATCTCAACCTTCTTGGAGGATGGTTTCACTTCAATCATTCCGGACTCAATGTGGGGAAATATCCCCTGGTCCAGCTCGACCCCACCCATCCGGTTTCCCAAGGCTGGACTCCCTATTCCCTTCATGATGAGATTTATCTCAACCTCAAATTTCACCCCGAGTCAAAACCGCTGGTTCGCGTCACGGTGGATGGAAAGGAACAGATTGTCGCCTGGGTCCACGAGCGCAAAAACCAGAATGGGGGCCGAAGCTTTGGAACCACCCTGGGGCATTTTCATGACAACTTTCGCATCGAAGCCTTCCGCAAAATGATCGTCAACGGAATCCTCTGGAGCGCGGGACTTGAGGTTCCCAAAGAGGGTGCCAAGGTTTCGGCCTCGGTTGCCGATCTGACTTTGCCTCCTCCCCCGGCGAAATAGTCGACCAACATTTTGGGGCAAACAGTCGCGACGAAAACAAAAAACCTGGGGTGTGGGCTGTTCAAGGGAACATCCCACACCCCAGGTTCGTTTGATGACTCAATCCGAAACTCGCCCGTCTTTTACTTGACGCGAACCAGCTTCATGATGCGACCGGAGACATTCCAGTCCTGGACATAGAGATTGCCATCCTTGTCCCAGGAGGAGCCGTGGGTGCCGCTGAAAATTCCCTCAACCCACTGCTTTTGGGGGATGTTGTAGTTTCCGCCCTTGGCAGGATCGGGGTTGTGACCAAGAACGGCCATGATGGTGTTGTTCTTGTCGAGGATGACAAGGCGACCCTGAAGATCGGGAACGGAAACATAATCGCCTTGAACCACCGCGGAGGTGGGCATGCCCAGGCCGGTGATCACTTCGCCGAGGAATTCGCCTTCGAGGCTATAGTGGACCAGGCGCCCCTTGGGTTGGTGGTTGCGATCGCAAATCAGGAGACGATTGGGGGTGTAGCGGGTGTCCAGGGTCATGCCGTGGGCGGTGTTGAATTCCTTGAGGCCGTTGCCTTTGGTTCCAAAGTGGCTCAGGTATTTGCCATTCTTGTCGAACTTGAAGATGTGGTTGGTGGCATAGCCATTGGAAAGGTAGATGTCGCCATTGGCGGCCACGGTGATTGCCGTGGGGCTGAATTGGCGCATTTTGATGCCGGATTCCTCGGGGAAGGGGAGCTTCAGGACGATGTCGCCTGTTTGGGCGTTGAACTTGATCCCTTCGGCGTTGGCGTTGCGGGCGCCGTAGATGAACTCGCCTTTTTCCTCGTCCCGGATTTTCATGTCGTGGATGTTGGAATATTTCTCGCCGAGGAAGCGGCGGACCACTTTGCCATCGGGGGAGAAAACGAAAACACCGGCCGCGGCGCTGGTGTAGATGTTCCCTTCCTTGTCGATGACGACGCTACCGTGGGTGGACCCGATGACCGACTTGCCATCCGCCCCAAGGCCCCAGCCGGGAACCGTGTCAAAGGTCATGATTCCGGTGCCCATGCGGACGGGCTTTTGGGTTTCCTGGGCGTTCGCGGGAAGTGTCAAGCCAAATCCGAGAGCCAAAGCGAGCCAGGCAAATCGATTCTTCACTGGGAGGACTCCTGGGAGGGTTGCCGTCGCTATCGAATCACAAAGTAGACCCGTAACAAAACGACGAAACACATAAGGATGGAAGGACAACTATCTGTCTCTTATACACATCT
>CAWUOD010000520.1:0-2982 GCA_963923115.1 uncultured Singulisphaera sp. | reverse complement strand
CCCCACTGTCAAATTCGTTGCCAACCTGCCTGGAATGGGGGCGACCTACAACACCGTTCCCAAAGATATCCAGGTCGAATTTAGTGGCCTTCTCGACACCGTTCGGTTCAAGAACGACCGCCCTGTCCAATTCCGTGGACGGGGGGCCGACGGCATTTTTGGCACCACAGACGACAATATCCTGCCCCTGGTTCCCACCTCCGACTATGCGATCGGGTCGAACTCCCTGACCTTCCGGGTCGAGGGCGTGATGATGCCCGACACCTATCGGTTCGAGGTGGACGCGAACAAAGCGGTGAATCCCTTCGGAACCAAGCTTGACGGAAACAACGACGGCATTCCCGGCGACGACTACAAAGGCCCGGTCTTCTCCTTCACAGGCGAAAAGGGCGCGGCTTACGGCAGGGTTCTCGACCAAAATGGAATCGGCATTGCCGACCGAAGAGTCTACGCCGACCTTAACGGTAACGGAAAGTTTGATTCCACCTTTATCCCTCAAGGCGAATCCACCCCAACCAAGTTCGTTCCCGCCACCCTTGTGCCCGCCGCTATCGACGACAGCAAACCGACGGTCGCGGTCCTCGATGTGACCTCCGAAAATGGTCGCCAGGGAACCATCACCAACCTCAGCCTCAAGATGACCCTGCGTCACTCAAGGATGAGCGACCTGACCGGATTTTTGCAAGGTCCCGATGGTAGCAAGATCCTGCTCTTTTCGGGCCTTTCCTCCTTCAGCAACTATGGAGTCACCGTCCAGGGCCTCCAGGACATCACCTTCTCCAACAACCCTTCCCTCCCCACGCTGGATCGTTTGGTGGGCAGCTCCACCAAACAAATCGTCACCGGCAATGTCCGCCCCTCGGGCGACCTGTCCCAGTTCAGCGGACTTTCCACATTCGGCCAGTGGAAATTCATTGTTGTGGACAGCAGGGTGATCGCCAACGGCTATGTCCAATCCTGGTCGCTCACCTTCACCACTTCCGAACCCTCCTCGGTAAGAAACAGCGTCAATTCCAGCAACGGAACGGTCCAATATCTCACGACAACCGATGCAGCCGGCAACTATGAAATTCCGGGCCTGGGTTCCGGTTTGGGCACCGCGACCTCATTGCAGACCCTGCTCAAGGTCGACAACAGCAGCACCGACCAGAAGTCCTTCGCCGATTTCCAGATGATCCTCCCTTCGGATGGACAGCGAAACATCACCGTTTCCCAAAACACCGCCTTGATTGGCAACGACTTCATCCAAAAGCTGATTTCCCCAACGGCGGTCCTCACCTACAACGGGGCCCCGGTCACGGCGTTGACCGTGAATAACCTCGGCGCGGCCTTTTCCCTCTCCGCGCTGCTTCAGCCGGCCTCGGCGCTTCGCGGGCCAACCTTCGGAACCGCTTCCGATTCCGTCACACTCTACGCCCAATCCACATTGGACAAAAACGCCCCACTTACTCCTTTGGCGACGATCGACTGCGTCAACGGCAAGCTCGCCCAGACTTTCGCCAACCCCTTCGCGGGCATGACGACAAGCCTGGTGGATGGCACCTACAACATTTTTGTCACCCAAACCGCCCTGGGCTCCCACGAGAGCTTGCCTGTGGCCCTGGGGACGATCACCCTGGACACCACGGCCCCCCTGGCGCCCATCATCAAGACAGTCACCCCGTTCAACCCCTTTACTCTTTCGGTTCCCTCCACAACGCCCACCTTCACCGGAACAGGCGAACCCGGCGCCCTGATTCAGATCCTGAGCGTATCGGGTTCCACCGTGTTTGGCTCGGGCCTTGTCAATCAGGATGGCAATTGGTCGATCACACTGTCCAAGCCCATTGTGGAAGGCCCCAACACCCTGGTTGCCTACGCGACGGATCCTTATTCCAACAAGAGTCCAGCCTCGACTCCATTCGCCTTGACTGTGGTCTCTGTCGGTCCCAAAGCGCCGATCATCACCCAGATCGATGGATCGGCCCTGCCGGCTGGAATTTATTTCACACAATCGACTTCCATAAACCTCAAAGCAACCCTGGACACCACCGGACCAGTGAGGATTTATTTGAACAATGTCCTGTTCCAAACCACATCCGTGGTTGGCCCCGGACCTGTCATTCTCCCAATCAACGGATTGCCCACAACAGCGATCAATGTCCCCCTCGTTCTGAGCTTGGTCCAGGTCGATGGCTATGACCTGCCCAGCCCCACGAGCGGCGCGGTATCGCTGGTCGTCAATTCCGATGTTCCCTCCCTGCCTGCGGTCAGCAAAATCGTCCTGGACACCGGCCGAAGCAGCTCCGATGGTATCACCCGGTTCGCTTCTCCGGTTATTTGGGGAACCGCCCAACCCTATTCCTCCGTGCAGATCACGCTGGATGGTGGCAATCTGGGGACCGTCATCGCCGATAGCGCGGGATATTGGAGCCAGCAAACCAATAACCTGTTTGAAGGCAACCATGAAATCCTTCTGGGTTCCGTTTCCGCGACCGGTGTCACCGGTCCAAATAGCGGGATACCCGGAGCCCCGGCTTACACCATCGTTTTGGATCTTACCAATCCCAATGCCCCGACGGTCACCGGCACCAAATCTCCCGATGCCGGAATCGTCTCCTCAAACCCCAACTTCACCAACTCCAAAACCCCTTATATCCAGGGCAGCGCGGAACCCAATTCCCTTGTCGAAATCCTGCTAAACGGTGTGGTCATCGGTTCCGGTCTGGCTGACAACCTCGGCCAGTTCTCGGTCAGGATCAGCACCCCCGCTTCCGAGGGACTCAACTCCGTAACGGTCCGGGCGGTGGATGTGGCTGGAAATGTCGGGGCCGTCACACCTTACTCCTTCACCGTCCAGACGGTTGGCTATCCTTTTGGCGCTGTCACCGTGGGTGGGATCCGGATCGACACGGGCTATAGCAACTCCGACGGAATCACCAGCGTTTCTCCAACCGCTGTCTCTTATACACATCTGACGCTGCCGACGATACTCCTTGTGTA
>CAWUOD010000519.1:0-2986 GCA_963923115.1 uncultured Singulisphaera sp. | reverse complement strand
TGCCCACCAAGAATCACTCCAAGTCCCATCACCACCAAAATGATCCCGAGAAGCGGCCGGGTTAGGCGGGTGTGAAACAACACTGCCATACCGGACATTCTCGGGGCGTCATTGCGATGGAGTTCCTGATAGATCCGCTTCGTCGATTCAAGAGTGTACCAATTGGGATCCTGGGTGAGAGCCGCGAAACCGACCTCACGCACATGGAGGAAGTAATGTCCCACATCGACGGGCTCAAGCAGGTTGCTCTCCCTGTCGAAGCCTTCGATCTCCGCGGGGTTGGTTTGAAGAAGCTCCCATCTCCCGCCCCGCCCCTCGGAATCCGGATGAAAAATGGCTTGTTTGGCGGTGATGTGGATCAGATTACCGGCAAGCGACTCGGGAATGGTGACGCGGAGGTTGGTGACTTCCCGTTTGTACCGGCTTGCTTTTTCCCCCTCAATGTGGATCCCGTTGGGTTCATAGGTCCCGCGAACCTGGATCGGCCCAACGCCATGTGGATCCTCTTTTTGGCACATCAGCTTGTCCGCGACGGATGGGACGAGAAACTCCTGATTGATAATCGAAAGGCTCAGCATCACGCACGCGCTAAGGATGACGGGCAACACAATGCGCCCGGTGGAAACACCGGCGGCCAGAAGCGGCACTTGTTCGTTGCAGCGTTGCAACCATGTGACGGTGAACATCGCCGCCAAAAGGAGAATCGCCTCGCAAAGGTGATCAAAGATCTCAAGGACCCGATAACCATAAAATGTGCCAATGTCCGTCAAAACCTGCTTGAATCCACGCCCCTTGCCCGTGAAGTCGTCCAAATTGGTGAAAAGGTCGACGACGACATAAAGCGTCAGCATGCTGATAAGGCACACCGCATACGCCCGGAAAAAGTTGCCTATAAGCTGCCTGTCGATCAGGGTGATCATGGCATTTTCCCTTCCGGGCTGATTGCCGGTTTGACGGAACCGGGAATGGCCCCCGAGGCGACTTTCCCCTTTCGCAAACCGGGCTGATACTCAAGCACATATTCGCGGACATAATCGTTGGCTTCGTTGCAGACCGTTTCGCCAAAGCCGTGGGCCCGCAGTTCCCGATAGGCCTGGTCGGGAGTCCAGCCCTCATATTCCATCCGATAAATCGCCACCAGGATCCCTGTGCGGTGCAGGCCAGCCTTGCAGTGCACGAGCATCGGGTAATTCGAGGGATCGTCGTACGATTCCAGCATACCCTCGATCACGGTTGGTCGATCGCCCGGCTTGGCGTTTCGGCTGACAAGATCGGGCATGAGGTGGATGTACTTGACCCCCATCTCCGAACAAAGGGCCTTTTCCTTGATGGTGGTGTGGTCATGCCATGATTTGACAATATCCGGATCGGGAAACTCGTCCTGAAGGTTCACGACGCTTCTGATCCCCAGTTCACGGATCGCGTCCCGGAAACCCTCGGCCGTGAGCTGGCCGCTACGATACACCTTTCCGGCGGTGACCTCCCGCAGTCGCTTGTTGAAGGACCAATAAACACGGTAATAAACGAAGACTCCACCGCCAAACGCCATCAAAAGCGCAAGGCCCAAAATCGTTCGCATACGGTTGATCGGGGTCATATCCCTGCTTTCCCATGTCCGGAGTATCTCCCCGGAATCGGTCCGACTATGCCCTTTGGGACCTCTGAAAGCAAGCCCGATTTACCTCACATCCATAAGCAAGGCAAATGCGGGGGTTTGGTCAAAACACAAATTCTTGGAAATGCCTCCATAAAGCCATAATCTTGCGAATGGGGACGAATCGAGGATTTTGTCGTCCGGTTACCTCAACCGAATCGCCACCCCAACCTCGTACCCCTCGGCAATCCTTCCCGCCTTCGCAACCGGAGTCCCCTGATGTCCCGCACCATGTGGCAACCCCTGGCTTTTTTCCTGGCCTCCCTCACATGCTTTTCCCAATTTTTCCTTCCCCCGCGCCTCTCCGCCCAGGAGATGCCCCCCAAGGTCGCCATGATCACAGGCGAAGGGAAAGGCTGGGTGGAGCTTGGGGAAAAAGATTTCCAGATGGTGAACGGCAATCCGGATACCTGGGTATGGAAAGATGGCGTTTGTTATTGCAAAGGGACGCCCGTCGGCGTGACCAAATCCAACAAGACCTTCACCAATTTTGAGATGGTCGCTACCTGGCGCCACATGAAAAACGCAGGCAACTCCGGTATCTTTATTTGGGCGACGGAACAGGGCCTCAAGGGGCTCAAGCCCAACCAGCTTCCCAGCGTTGGCATCGAAGTCCAAATCCTGGACCACGGCTACACGGAACAGTTTGAAAAATCCACAGGCAAAAAAGCAGACTGGTTTACCACCAACGGCGATGTCTTCCCTGTCGGCGGATCCACCATGGTCCCTTTCGAGCCCAAGGCTCCGGGCGGCTCCTCCCGCAGCTTCCCTTCGAAAAACCTGAGCAAGGGCGTCGGGGAATGGAACCACTATTACATTCGGGCGGTGGATGGCGAGGTTCGCTTGTGGGTTAATGGGGAAATGGTCTCGGGGGGCACCAAGTGCAATCCCAAGAGTGGCTTCATTTGCCTTGAATCAGAGGGCTCTCCTGTCGAATTCAAAAACCTGCGCATTCGCGAACTTCCCTAGGCAAACGGGTCTGATTTGGTTTTCTCTGGTGGAATTTCCACATAGGGGGCCCCACCCAACTTTGGGGACCCCTTTGGGTTGTTGGTCGGTGCTTTTCAAAGGAGGATTTGTCCATGTCCGCAAAGAGATCCCGCAGACAGTTCCTTAAATCATGCTCTGCCCTTGGCGCGGGCTCCCTTCTTGGTGCCGAAGTTCTTGCCGCACCAAATTTCCTCAGGGCCCGCGACACCCAGAACAAACTCAACATGGCGGTTATCGGAACCGGCGGTCGTGGAGGAAGCAACCTCCAGGGGGTCTCCTCCGAAAACATTGCCATCGTCTGTGATGTCAACGCCAATGCGCTGGGTCGATCGGCCATGGCCC
>CAWUOD010000518.1:0-2994 GCA_963923115.1 uncultured Singulisphaera sp. | reverse complement strand
CAGTCGGAACTGCCCGTTGCAAGGGGAAAGCATCCGTGCGATGGATCAGATCGCGGAAATCACCGCGGCGATTCCCAATCCGGAAGCCACAGGCCCCCGGGAGCCCCCGGTGAAGATATCGGAAACGACCACGGGAAAAGTGATTATCTTCTTTCACCGTTGGCTTCCAAGGCCCGCGGAGATTGACAGTTTTGTCCGCACGAAATTGCAGGAGGACCTGCTTTTGGGGCGTGAGGCGGAAAGGAATCCCCTTGCAACGGGCAGTTCCGACTGGAAAGAGAGCGCACTTGTCACCCTGTTTCATACAATTTTGGCATTGGCTTTGGCATGTTTGGTGTTCACTCTCAGGGACCCTTGATCTTTCCGATGAAGGGGCCTTTGAGTGGCCGGGGATGGATTGGCCACTGGGGTTTGCCTAATGGATTGGGAAGGGTTTGGAAATGTCGGCCAAAGAATTGGTGTATCAGCGCTGTATCCGGCCCGATTGTGGCACGACACAGTCCCACGATGACACCACCTTTGCCTGTCCCAAATGCAAAGGCCTGATGGATGTTGCCTACGACTGGGACAGACTGCCTGTTCCCGGATCGCTCAAAGAGTTTGAAAATGCCTGGCGAACGCGTTCCAATCCCCTTGATTTCAGCGGGGTTTGGCGATTTCGCACCCTTTTGCCTTTCGCACCCGAGGAAAAGATCCTCACCATAGGCGAGGGGCAAACCCTCCTTCAAAAAGCGGATAGCATAGGCAAACGGGTTGGAATGAATGAGGGGAAACTATTCCTTCAGTACGAGGGGATGAACCCATCAGGCAGTTTCAAAGATAACGGAATGACCGCCGCGTTCTCCCATGCCCGGATGACGGGCGCCAAGCGGGCGGCGTGTGCCAGCACGGGAAACACCTCGGCAAGCCTGGCCATATATTGCTCGGCGACAAGCCAAATGAAAGGGATTGTTTTCGTTGGATCGGGAAAAATCAGCTACGGCAAATTGGCTCAGGCGCTGGATCATGGGGCGTTGACCATCCAGATCGCCGGCGACTTTGATGATGCGATGCATCAGGTCCAGCAGATGGCAAGGCGTCTGGGGGTCTACCTGGTCAACAGCATCAATCCTTTCAGGCTGGAAGGTCAAAAGACCATCATGTTTCGAGTGCTCGAGGCGCTCAATTGGGAAGTCCCGGACTGGATTGTGGTGCCGGGGGGAAATCTTGGGAACAGCTCCGCGTTCGGCAAGGCGTACCTTGAGCTTCGGGATCTTGGATTGGTGGACCGGTTGCCCAGGTTGGCCATCATCAACGCCGCCGGGGCGGATACCTGTCACCAGCTATACAACCGCGAAGGGCTTCGGTGGAACGGAGGCCGGTGGGATCAGAATATTGTGGATCGCTATTATCAACAACTTGACGGGTCCAAACGGCGCGCCGACACACTTGCAAGCGCGATTGAGATCAATCGCCCGGTCAATCTTCCGAAGGCCCTCAGGGCCCTCGACGCCATGAACGGGGTTGTCCGGGAAGCAAATGATCAGGAGATTTTGGATGCGAAAGCCATGGTCGGCGCGGGTGGCCTTGGGTGTGAACCCGCCTCCGCGGCAAGCGTGGCCGGCTTGATCAAGCTTCGGGCGGAAGGGGTCATCGCGCCCTCCGACAAAGTGGTTTGCATTCTGACCGCCCACCAAATGAAAGATTCCTCGGCAACGGTGGCCTATCATGGGTCCGACCCGAAGACATTTGAGGAAGTTCTTGGGATCCGGGGAGTCCGTCGGGCCACCCACGCAAACCGGCCCGTCCAGGTTCCCAACGACATCGAGGCGATTGTGCGCTCGATTGAAATTTACAGTTGATTATTAAAACCCCGGTGCAAAAGGCCCAATTATCATGTCAGTCGATCGCAAGGCGCAGCTCAAGGCCCTCCTGGCCGATTTTCCCGAAGACCCCTTCATCAAGTATGGAATAGCGATGGAGGAGGCCTCCGCCGGGGATTTGGAGGCGGCGCTGAAATCTTTTGAAAAATTGATGTCGCAACACCCTGATTATGTCCCCGCCTACCTGCAGGCAGGCCAGATCGCCGGCCGTTTGGAGGATTCGGGTCTCGCCCGGGAAATTTACAAGAAGGGCATAGTGGTCGCGAAAAAAGCCAAGGATTTCAAGGCATCGGGCGAAATGGAACAGTTCATGGACGCCCTGGATTGACTGGTTTTCAAGACGGATATTTTTCATGTCTTGTGTGGGGTTTGCGCATCAGGATAATGGTGGGATTCCCGTTTTTGTTTCATTTCCGGAAACATTTGGGCAACGGTGATTTTTGATCGGTTGGCGGGAATGGATTTTCGCAGCATGTCCGGTTGTCGGAAAGCCCGGAAGTACAGGTTTGGTCAAGAGAAAACAGGAGGCATTCCATGTGGATTTTCACAAAACACGGTTTTTTTAGCGCCGTTTGTGCCCGTCAGGGGAACGGCAAGGATAGTCGGATTGTTGATCCGGACCGAATCATGGTTCGGGCCCGCGTGCTTTCCCACCTTGAGGCGCTCAAGCAGAGATTTCCGGACCAATTGGGCGAATGTGAAATCCTTAAGTCTGTTGATACCGATTATGCCTACAGGCTATTCATGCGGAAATCCGCCTGGGAGTTGGTTCTCGCGGGGCTTGCCAAGGAAACCGACTACGACAATTTCAAAAAAGAAGTCTCACGATTTCAGGGAAGATCCGGCGCCGCATACGAAAACTCGCTTCATGATGTTTGGTCGGTGATGGCCAGATTGCAAAGGTAGGTTTCCCCGGCCAGGTAAAAGTCCGTAAAAGAATCCGGCCAGTCACCCAAAGTAGGTGCTGGCCGAATGAAAGTTTATTTTAAGGATCCAGAGTGTCCCGAGGAATCGCCTCGGGACGGGGTAGGATTTTACCCGGCGAATTCGGGCGAGCGGAGCAGCGCAGCCGTCAATGCGTCCTCATCGAGGCCCTCACCAAGGGAATCGGTCCATTTGGGCAAACCGATTT
>CAWUOD010000517.1:0-3005 GCA_963923115.1 uncultured Singulisphaera sp. | reverse complement strand
ACTAGGCCAACCAGGCTGGTCTAACGCCAACAGGAGGAAGCTTCACCAGGCTCACGCTGCTGATCCTGGGGTGGTCGAGCATGGACTTGACGGCCGCCTCGGGTGGCATCGCATCCAGGTTGAGGACGCCTATCGCTTCGCCCCCTTGGGTCTCCCGGCCCACATTCATTCCGCCAATGTTGATCCCATGTTGTCCCATGATGTTGCCGACGGTTCCGATCAGGCCGGGGACATCCTGGTGCGAGAAGACGAGCAACACGCCATCAAGGGGAACATCGACCTTGTAATGGCCAATTTGCACGAGCCGCAAGTACTGGTTTCCAAAGGTGGTTGCGGAAACCGTGTACGATTTCGTGTCGGTGTGCAGCACCACCTTGATCAGAGAGCTGAAGTCTCCTTTTTGGGAGCTGGATTGCTCGACAATTTCCAGGCCCCTTTCGGATGCCAGGACCCGGGCATTGACGATATTGACCGATTCGAGATGGTTTTCCAGGAGTCCGGCGGCGAACGCCGATGTCATCAGCCTGGTCGGTTTGGAGGCGATTTCACCACGATAGTGGAGTTCCGCTTTTTTGATCGCGCCCCGCGCCATCTGGGTCGACAAAAGACCCAAGCGACGGGACAAATCGATCCATGGGGCGAATTCTTCCAGTTCGGCGCGGTTGAGGGCAACCATGTTGACCGCATAGCGAACCTGACCTTTGGTGAGATAATCGACCAGAAGTTGGGCCGATTCCTGTGCCACCAACAGCTGCGCTTCCACCGTCGCGGCGCCCAGGTGAGGCGTCATAACGATATTCGGGCAATTCAAAAACGGGTGTCCAGCCACGAGTGGCTCTTCGACGAACACATCGAACGCTGCGCCCGCAAGGTGCCCGGACCTGAGAGCTTCGGCAACCGCCTCCTCGTTGTAGATGCCGCCTCGCGCGCAGTTGACAACCCTTGCTCCTTTGGGCAGAAGCGCGATCCGTCGCGTGTCAAGGAGGTTGGTCGTCTCGGGGGTCAGGGGAGTGTGGACCGTGACAAAGTCGCATTGTGGCAACAGTTCATCCACCGTCTCCGCGGCCTTGATGCCGATTTGGGTGATGGCGGCAGGCGAAAGGACAGGGTCATACCCCACCACATTCATGCCCAATCCAAGAGCGGCCCGGCGGGCCACCTCCCGACCAATCCGCCCAAGACCAATCACGCCAAGGGTTTTGCCCGTGAGCTGGCTTCCCAGGAATTTTCCCTTTTCCCATTTCCCCGCCTTCATCGAAGCGTCGGCGGCGGGAATAAGACGGGCCATCGACATCACCATCGAGATGGTGTGTTCGGCCGTGGAAATCGTGTTGGCATCAGGGGTGTTCATGACGATGATGCCGCCACGGGTGGCCGCCGCAACATCGATATTGTCCACTCCCACACCGCCACGCACGACAGCCTTAAGCCTGCCTGGCTTGTCGAGAAGTTCCGCGGTGAGGCGGGTTCCCGAGCGCACAATACAGCCATCCGCCCCTTCCAGGGCCGCTTTGAGTTCAGCGCCCTTGAGACCGGGACGGTTATCGATCTCGATTCCCGCGGCGATCAGAAGGTCCTGTCCGGGTTTTTCCAGCTTGTCGCAAATGAGTACTTTTGGCATGGGAATCAGGCTCCGGGTTTCCACGAGGCAAAAGCGCGCTGGGCGGCGGCCACAGCCGCGCCCGATTCGATCTTGTGGCCCATGTCGGAGAGGACCAGCTCAAGTGCCGAAACCGCCGCAAGCACTTCAAAGAAATCGATATAACCCATGTGCGCAAGACGAATGATCTTGCCTTTCATGGTGTCCTGGCCCCCGGCGATGCGGATGCCGTGTTCTTTTTCGAGGCGGCTCAAAATCGCGGAGGCGTCAATTCCCTCGGGAATTTCGAAAACCGTCAGGCCCGAGGTTGGATTTACCCTGGCGAACAATTTAAGGTTGAGTCCCGTCGCGGCGGCGCGGGCGGCGGCCGCCATCCGTTCGTGACGCTGCCACACTTTCTCCATCCCCTCGGTCTTGAGCCGCAAAAGACTATGCCGAAGAGCTTTGATGAGGGTGTTGGCGGGGGTGAAAGGAGTGTCGTTGCTTTTCAGGTTGTCGCGATACTTGCGAAGGTCGAAGTAAAACGAGGCGGCCGGCCCCTGGGACAAGATTTCATCGACCCGCTTGAAGCCCTTGGGGCTGACGGCGACAAAAGCCAGTCCGGCGGGAAGCATAAGAGCCTTTTGCGATCCGGTGACACAGAAATCGATGTGCCAGTCGTCGGTGCGGCATTCCATCACCCCAAGGCCGGAAATCGCATCGACAATAAACACCGCGTCGGTGTCCTTGACAACCGCGCCCAGGCCCTGGATGTCGTTGCGCACGCCCGTGCTGGTTTCGCTAAGGGTCGCGGTCACAACCTTGGCGTCCGGGTGGTCCTTCAGGGCCTGGGTCAACTGGGCCGGGGTGATGGCCTCTCCATAGGGACAGGTAAGCTCAACCACGACGGCGCCGAAGGCCTTGGAGATATTCTTCCAACGCTCGCCCCAACGACCGCTGATGCAGCAAATGACCTTGGTGCCCGGACGAATGACATTGGTCAGTGCCGCTTCCATGCCGCCGGTACCGGAGCTGGTGAGCACACAAACAGGATTTTTGGTGCAAAACACTGTCTGGAGATCGGCAACCACGGCGCCCAAAATGGACCGGAACTGTGAGGACCTGTGAAAGGTCACGGGCATGGCCAACTCAAGAAGAGTTTCCTCGGGAACGGGTGTTGGGCCGGGGCAAAGCAGACGGGGTTTCATGGAAAGGTCCGAAACTTGTTAAGCCAAAAGCAAAAGGGTCCGCAAGCGCAGACCTTATTGGTATTCTAGGTGTCCGGTAGTGTTTTCCCATAGAGGATGGTGCCCCGGAATGGCCCGGTTTTGACTCGCCGATCGATCCTTTTGGCCCGATAAATTTAGAAATCAAATTATATTTAAAAGTATCATAAAAATATAAAACATATGACTCATCACTTTTT
>CAWUOD010000516.1:0-3017 GCA_963923115.1 uncultured Singulisphaera sp. | reverse complement strand
TTGACACTTTTCGGGATTTCCGTCTGAATATGGGTCACAAAGACCAGGGTCTGGCTCGTTTTCAAATGGTGTTCAAGGAAGTGCCGGGCCTTTTCAATGGATTGCGGATCAAGCCCCTGAAATGGCTCGTCCAAAAGTAAAAGTGGTGGTTCCTTTACCAGGGCGCGGACGAGGAGTACAAGTCTTTGTTCCCCGGTCGACAACCTGTGAAAGGAGCGATCCCCAAGCTGGGTGATCCCAAAATAATCAAAAAGCGCACAAACCTTTTCCCGTTGCTCATCTGTGTTGGACCTTCGGGCGAACACATCAAAAAATCCGGTCAATGCGGCCTCGGAAGCCGTGAGTTGTCCGGAAAAATAAAGGTGGAGTTCAGGGGAGAGCAAGCCTATCTTCTTTTTTAACTCCCAGATGGATTCACCGGATCCGCGCTGCCTCCCGAAAAGACAGACAGAATTACAGTAGGCCTGCGGATGATCTCCGCATAAAAGGCTCAGCAAGGTAGATTTTCCAGACCCGTTTGGACCAATCAGGGCCCAACGCTCACCCTCCCTGATCGTCCAACTAACATTCATCAGGAGATGCTTTTCGTTATGGACCACCGATACATCGCGCAGTTCCACTATCGGTTTGGCTCCATGGTTTTCCCTATCCCGGGGTGTGTCCGAGAATATTGTTGGATGCCATTTTGCATTACCCTCATTTTCCGGGGCCACCTGCTTTTTTGGGCCAATTTCCTTGACCTGGAATCCATCCAACTCGAGGACATGTGTAACAAAGGTTGGAATCAATTCAGGGCGTGTGATAATCAGTAGTCTGTGCCCCAGATTCGCAAAAGACGCAAGGATTTCAATCAGGTCTTGCCGTCCCTGGTCATCCAGACCTGCAAAGGGATCATCAAGAATGAGCAACTCGGGGTTTCGAAGCAACGCTCTTGCAATTCGTGATCGTCTCGTTTGTCCATTCGACAATTTGATAAACGAAACATCCAGGATTTGTCCAATTCCCATCCGTTGGGCGACCGCGACAACCCTGGAATCATCAACATCAAGCCCCGATTTCAAGTAGGCTTCAACGGTCGGCGAATTGGCCTCGTCCGCAAACTCGAATCGCTGTTGGTAATAGAGATCGCGATAGGAAAAAAGTCTCGATTCCTCCTTGAAGGAAACCCAACCCACAATTTCCGAGGGCCATTGCACATCCCTTCCAAGGGAGCGAAGCCTGGAAAGAATTGGCCACTCCAAAACGCCGGATATGACGCGATGCCGGCCCAGGAGAACTTCCGCGAGGGTTGTTTTTCCGGACCCGCTGGCACCCACCAGGGCCCAAACCTCGTTTTCAGCGATGGTCCAATCCAAATCCCTGAAAAGAATATCGCCAGCATCCCGGGTGATGGCGGCGTTTTGAAAACGGATTAGTGGATGTGAAATTTCGCTGGAATTGAGCATATATTTTTGCCTGAATTATCCATGATCCTGCTGGATCGGTCCACCAGGACGAAAGCGTAATCCAGGTTCATGCAAACCTTCATGGATGGACCAGGCTCGCCAACGGCGAAACCATGGTTCAGGCCGCCCGGCGCATTTCCATTTCGGTTTTGCGTTCGGGAAGCCAAAGCGCGCCCTCGACTTGCGGCAACTCGGCCAGATTCGATGTCCGGTCCACAACATACAAGGGTCGATCCTTGGCCTCCTCGTATACCCGGGCAAGATAATCACCTACCAAACCAATCGCCAAAAGGATTGTCCCGTTAAAAAGCACCTGAAGGGAAGCGAGGGAACTCCACCCAGGCACCGTCGTTTGGGTCACGAATGTAACATACAAAATATATCCAAGATAAATAAAACCACCCAGCATGGAAAGCAAGCCGGCAAAGGATGTAATTCGAAGCGGAAGAGCTGATGATGAGGTGATCGCGGTCCATGCAAAACGGACCATCTTCCAAAGGGGATATTTTGTCTCCCCAGCCACCCTGGCCGACCTTTGAAAGGGAACCAGGGCCTCCTTGAGACCAAGCCACGCCACCATTCCACGCAAAAACCGGTGGCGCTCCCGCAATCCCCGCATCCCGAGCACCGCCGCGCGGCTATAAAGCCGAAAATCCCCAACCTGACTGGTCAGCCGTTTATCAACACCGGTCTTCATAAGCGAATAAAAGGCTTGCGCGGTGACTTTTTTGAACCAGGTTTCCCCCTCCCGACTTATTCGTTGGGGCGAGACGATATCGTATCCTTCCCGGAATTTTTCGATCATTTGCGGCAGCAGCTCGGGTGGATCCTGAAGATCCGCATCCATGACAACCACCGCATCCCCGGAGGCAATATCCAACCCCGCCGTCACAGCGGCCTGATGACCAAAATTACGGCTGAAATGTACGGCTTTGATACGCGAATCGGTTTGAGCCGCGAGGGCAAGAAGTCGCCCCGTGGCATCACTACTCCCATCATTGATAAATACGATTTCCTGGCGGATTCCCTCCTCGA
Source organism: uncultured Singulisphaera sp. (assembly GCA_963923115.1). Taxonomy (GTDB): domain Bacteria; phylum Planctomycetota; class Planctomycetia; order Gemmatales; family Gemmataceae; genus SYLG01. Next base: position 537 of record CAWUOD010000516.1, on the reverse strand, counting down.
GCTGGTTGAGCGTCGCCTGAAGCCGCTTGAGCATCAGGGGAAACGCCTCTTCCTCGTTGAAAAGTGGAATCACGACAGAAAGAAGCATGAAATACGCCCCCAAAGGGAAAAACCTATCATCCACACCGGGATGCACGGACGCAACCCGGTATAAGAAAGATTTTCCTTTGCCGCAATACATGCTTTTTTTGCGGAATCAGCAAAGGCCCGATTTTACCTTTTGGATCGATCCTCAAGTGGGCCCTTTAGGGGATCGATCGACTTGAATGGTAGCTCCTCAGGCAAAACCCGGACAGCGGAAGTTGTTTTGAATGGCAAAGTGGTGCCATTGTCATGGGTCAATTCCACAAAAAAGGCACTCCAACCCGATTTGGGCTGTTCAATTTTGCCTATATAAACACCATTTCCCTGATCCTCGAGGACGGTGTCCTTGTAAGCCTTGCCAATCGATTCAAGCCTGAAATCCCGGGCTTTGGCGTTATTGGCTTGCCAAATTTTCACTTCCCTGTCTCTTATACACATCTGACGCTGCCGACG
>CAWUOD010000515.1:0-3017 GCA_963923115.1 uncultured Singulisphaera sp. | reverse complement strand
TAACCGATTCTTATACGGTTAGGTTTGCCCGTGAACGGGTACCAAGAAATCATTGTTTATGAAATGAATGGGTCATTTTTTGCTTTGCTGTCCGGGTCTTGTTGGCTTCTTGTGAAAGAATGGTTAATTCCGGTTTTTTTGCAAAGGAGTGGTCTTTAACCTTTGACCGGTTGGAGCTTCGGATATTAAAATGGAAGATAGCGGAACCGTCCGGCCCATTAACTGGAACATTTTTCCATGAACATTCGTGCCTTCTCCCTTTCGCTTGGGATTTTTACTCTGGTAGGTCTTGTGCTTGTCGCTTCGCAGGACAGCAAAGTTCCCTCAAAAAGCCGCTTTTTCAAAGGGAACCTCCACACCCACTCCCTCTGGAGCGACGGGGACGATTTTCCCGAAATGATCGCCGATTGGTACAAGAACAAAGGGTACGACTTTTTGGCCCTGACCGAGCACAACACCATGGCGAACACGACGCGCTGGATCGATGCCTCGAAGGACGAAACCCGCAAGCTCGCCGTGAAAAAGTGTGTCGACCGCTTTGGGGAAGCATGGGTCGACCGGAAAGAGGAAAAAGGGAAGGAACAGATTCGCCTCAAGACCCTGGCAGAGGTCAAATCCAAGGTGGATGAGAAGGACAAATTCCTGATGATCTCGGGCGAGGAGATCACACACAGCTATCAAAAACTCCCCATTCACATGAACGCCATCAACCTCAAGGAAGTGATCAAGCCGATTGATGGGGCGGGCGTCACCGAAACCATCCAGGTCAATCAAAGGCTTGTTGCCGAAAAACGCAAGAAATCGGGCGAGACAATTGTCAGCTTCCTCAATCATCCGAATTTTGGCTGGGGGGTGAAACCCGAGGAAATCATTCCCGCCGATGAGCTTCGTTATTACGAAGTTTACAACGGCCACCCCGGGACCAACCAGAACGGCGATGCCAAGCACCCCTCTGTGGATCGGATTTGGGACCTGGTTCTTGCCAGCCGTCTCAAGGCGAACCGGGCGGTTCCCCTTTTGGGAGTCGCGACGGATGATTCGCACAACTACCATAAAAAGGGTATGAATATTTCCACTCCCGGGCGTGGGTGGATCATGGTGCGTGCCCGCGAACTGGATACCCGGCAAATCATGGATGCGATCGACGCGGGGGATTTCTATGCTTCTTCGGGTGTCACACTTTCGGATCTGAAAACCAACGGAGGGGTTTTATCCCTCAAAATTGAGGGAGAAACCGGAATCACCTACAAGACCACTTTTGTCGCGACCTTGAGGGATGCGGGAGAGGATGCGATTGGAGTTGTGGTGGGAGAAGCGGAAGGCCTTGAAGCCACCTACAAGCTGACGGGCAAGGAGCTTTATGTCCGCGCGCGTGTGACCTCATCCAAGGCGCATCCCAATCCATCCTTCAAGGAAGAGACCTGCGCCGCCTGGACCCAACCGGTCCTTCCCTAGAGGGTTTTGAAAAAGTTGTCGGGAGGGGCGGGTTGGTGTTTGGCTTCCCCGATTGTCATGGCTTTGCCGAAATCGCGGATTCAATTTGGGCGATTCGCCTGGTTCATGACTATCTAACGCGCCTGTAAAGGTTTGATTGGGGATCATCCTCGACATGCCATGGGATTCCTTCGCGCAGGTATAGCTTTTCGGATTCCACCTTGTTGAGAGGACGGGCCCCCAGTCGGCCAAACACGGCGATCTGATTTCCCGATTCATCAATCGCGCGATCACGGTCGACGCCTCGGGAAATGGCGATCGCCTCCCCCCCGTGTTTGGGTTTGTGCCTTGCGATCAGAACCGGATTGGGCCTTGGTGAAAAACCCGGACTTCCAGGCAAATCGGGCGATGTGATCTGTAACACCTTGAAGCCGTTTTTCCCATCCGCCAAATACGCAAATTGGCTTGAATAGGTGATGCCGAGCTTGACATCATGAAGATCGTTGATTGAACCATTGGCATCATAGATCTGATCGATCCTGGGTTTTTCCGGGTTTTCGATGTCAAGGATCACAAGTCCCTGGTGTCCACCCGCCACATAGGCATAGGTGCGGGCCAGATAGATATTGTGGGCATCGTCCATCGCCAAAGTTGCTTTGAGTTCGGGAGCCTTGGGATTGGTGATGTCGAGGACCTTGACCCCCTGGGAATCACAAACAAACGCATAGCGAAATTGCGCCTGGACCGCTCGGGCCCCCTGGATCTGCCTGTCACCAAGAATGGCGACCACCCTGGGTTCGGTCGGTTTGTCAAAATCGACGATGACAAGGCCCGCATCGCAACAGACATAGCCAAGAGTGCCGACAAAGCACATCGATTTGGCGCCATTAAGGATCCCGTTGGGATTGAAGACGAGATCCTTTTTGAGGAAATTGTTCGTCGGATCGCCATCCAGGAGGGTTGCGGCGTTTACAAGCACCAACCCCTCGTGGAGGTCGGTCACATAAAGAAACGCATACGCCATATGGATGGACGGTTCCTTGTTTTCGGGAAGCTGTTTGCGGGTCGGATCGGGCGCGATGGTCGTTGGAGCGCAGACCGAGGTCGCATGGGAGGTTGGCACATGGAATTTTTGCCCGGCTGGCGATACAGGCGCCGTGACAACCCGTTCGGAGAAACCCTTGTGGTCTACAAAAGCTATATCAAAAACCCGCATGCCCGCCTCGCCGCAGGCGGCATAAAGGTATTCGCCCCGGGCAAAAAGACTCTGGATATTGGATTTGGCTTTTGGCCGGAAAAGCTGATCAGCCAGGTCGTTTCCCGGATGGTGGTGGACCACCTCCAGGTTGCCCGAGTGTTCCCGATGCTTTTGATAGCGCTGGGGATAAGCAACCTTCTGGAAGCTGGAGCCGATCACCGTTTGCGGTTCATCACGCTCCGTTACTTCGATCGCTTCCAGACCATGTTCTCCTTGGGCGACCCAGGCATAGCGCCCAATGAAATTGACCGATCCCGTACCCAGCATCAGAAGCTGGGCCATGATGGCGTTGTTGTCGTTTTGTTTGGAGAGGTGGCAATCGGTG
>CAWUOD010000514.1:0-3029 GCA_963923115.1 uncultured Singulisphaera sp. | reverse complement strand
CCATTATACCAACCCCGTGATGGGGCTACGAGACTAAAGGGTGAACGCTCTTCCCAACCGACCCAAAACAAGCCGATCCCTCGCTTGTTTTCCTGTTTTCGACAGATTCCCGATCATTGGAAGGTGGAGTTTTCGGGAAGCCTGACGGGCAGATCATCGAAACGGGATCGTTTTTTGCCCGAAGGCCCTTCCGTCCGAATCCAGGAAGGGGCAAGCATGGCTGCCGCCAGGAGTCCCCAAATTCGGTCATTGGAATCCGTCTTTTCAACCTGAAAGGCAATCGGATTGGGTTGGGTCATGGCATCGGCTGGGTGAAGGCTCCAATCTTCCAGCCATAATTGATCGGAGTCGCCCGACAAAGGCCATGCGGTTCCCATCGCCAAAACGGTGGATGTGTAATGTTCCGGGGCGAAGCGGTTGTCTGGGATCCGGGTTTGCCCAGGGGATGCCGGGGAAAACAGAGCAGCCTTCCTGGGAGGTTGCTGATTGGCGTTGGCGGGTTGGACTTTTGGGGTGGAAGCGGGACTGTTGGCTTTGTGGGACCTGATTTCCGCCAAAACCTTTGTGAGGAGACGGTTGAGGGGCTTGTTGACAAGCTCCATGCGAACGGGGCCATCGATCATGCCGGTCAAAATCCCGCCGGCTTCCTGTCCCATCCTGTCAATGACGGTTTGCGCCCGGTCAAAGCCGAATCGTTCAAGAGTCTTGCGCAGAAGCGCGAGCATTTCCGATGGTCCAAAAGAAGACTTCGCGGAGAAAAATCCGCCGGCCACCACGACCGCTTCCCTGATTTCAACCAAAAGGGTGTTCACCAGATTGATGAACCGCTTTTCCTCCTCGGTGAAAAGGGATGCCCGATTGGTTGAGTCGTTTCCGTTGAAATCGGTGGTGGAGACGCTGCTTCCACCAACCAGGAGAATAAGCAGATCTGTTATGGGTAATTCCGTCGTTTCGGCCATCGCGATCGCGACATTGCCGGCGCCGGTTCCCATCGAGCCAAGCAGCGATCCGACAATCTGTTGGCTTGCCAGGCTGGCTGGACCGGCCGCCGCCACGCTGGTTGTCCCGGTGTTTCCCGCGGGAGTTTCGGGGATGACCTGATCCGCGCGGAAGTCGAGGCTGAGGGTCAGACCCTCCTTGGAGACAGAACCGACGGGAACGCCCGAGGCGAGCTGGGCGCCGCCCATGGAAACCGTTGGATTGACGATGGTGCCATCGGACTGGATCATCGAGGCGCCCGCAAGAACCCGCCCCCCATTGACGCCATAAAGTTGCATGGAATAGTTGCTTGCCTGGGCCCCGGGAATGATAACAAGGTCCAGGGCCCCCTTTTGGGACAAGGTCGATGAGGCGTTTTCGTTGATGGCGCCTTGCGTTGCCGTGTTGCCAATTTGTTGCGAGGCGGCGTCAGTCACCACAAAGTCAACAGGGTCCAGCCAGATCAGGAGGTAGGAGGTCGAAAGTTTTCCGCCGGATGCGGCTTTGAAACTTTCGATTAGCGATTGGGTGATTTGATCGCGAATCGATTGGAAGTCCCCGTCTGTCTCACCTTCCGTGATCAGCCCGGCAAAAGTGTTGCCCAGGGTTCCCTCGACGGCGGAAACGACATCCCCTCCAACGGGTCTCACATCGGATTGTTCTGGAGGATCCACGGAAACCTTGATGGAGAAATCGCCCCCGGCGAAATTGCCCTTTGTGGGGGCGACCGCGACGAGGAAAACCTGTTGTCCTGTTGTGACCGGAAAATGGACCTTGCCGCCACTTTCCGCAAACGATCCACTTCCGACCTGAAGTGTCGAGGTGCCATCCCGAACAAAGGCGCGGAATTCCCCACCCTTACCGGAAAAATTTACAACGACCTCGCCGTCCTTCGTGGCCAGGAATCGGGCCGCATCCTGGTCTGCCTTATCAAGGAACCCCTGGAATCCGGTGGAGCCTGATTCCGATAGCTCCAACAGCTCCGCCATGTCGAAGGTGTTGCCGAAATCGTCAACCCTGTCGGAACCCGGAGCGATGTCGAGCCTCCAGCCACCCGTGTCTTCCCCGTAGCCTGAGATCTTCACCAGATATGCGCGGCCCGCAAGCATCCCGATTTCGAGATTACAAGAGGGGTCCGTCTTCCCATCGACGATGGAATCGTCGGATTGCCCGATAAGTTGGCCCGATTCGCTAAAAACCGCCAGGGTCGGATCGACGGGCTTTTCTCCATTGCCGGACACGCGGAGCGCGATATTTCCATCGACGGACGGGACGATTTTTAACCAATCCCTGTCGCCGATGGCATCGATTTTCCCCGTGATCGAGGCCGTCCTGTCCGCTCCGATGGCCACCGCTTTGGCCAATGCCGCCGAGTTGGCGTAGTCATCGAAAACCGGTTGGACATCAAGGGTGTAGTCGCCCAAAGTGCCCCGGGCGGAAAGCGCGGCGATCCAATAGGTTTCGCCCGAGAGGACCTCCAACTGGACCCTGGAGTTCCTGTTTGTCGGTGAGATGTCGTTGTTGCTTTGGACAAGCGCTCCGTCGGAGGCGCGGTAAAAGAACAAATAGGGATTAAGATTATCAGAAATACTGTCGAGGTTGACCGTCACCAGACCGGATTTGGAGGGGCGGTACAGGAACAGGTCCATGTCGCCTTTGACTTCGATGGTTCCGCTTGCCGAGGCGCGCAGACCATGGACGGAAAGTTCGGTCCCGCTGGCGGGAAGATCGCCGAAATCGTCGGGCCTGATGGACACTTCAAAGGTATAGGCGCCGGTGGTTCCGGCGGCTCCCGAGGACTGTAGATACACAACCTGCCCGGCGGATACGGGAATCTGGATCAGGGAATCCAGGCCGCCAGCGGCATTGTCATCGAAAGCGACAAGTTTCAAAACGCCGGATTTGTCGGCAGTGAATACCTGGAGGTAGGGGTTTACAAGGGAATTTTGGGCCGCACGAACCTTCGCGGTGAGGAATCCATCCGATGGGACGCGGACCTCGACAAAATCCCGGTCGCCGACCTGGTCGATTTGACCGGGCAATTTCCCCTC
>CAWUOD010000513.1:0-3034 GCA_963923115.1 uncultured Singulisphaera sp. | reverse complement strand
AAGAGCTCCCCGACAAGGATTCGAACCTTGAACCTAGCGGTTAACAGCCGCTCGCTCTACCGTTGAGCTATCGGGGAATGGAAGGGCGCTCGGATGCGTCCTTGTCCAATTTTATATAGCAACGCTTTTGGCAGGGTTCAAGAGGAACTTTGACCGGCATAGAGGTCCACAAGCTCGGTTTTTGACAGCAAACCCATGCCCATCATGACTTTAAGGGAATTTCGCAACCGTTACCCCCCTGTCCGGTCCGAATGGTTTTTTTCTGCTTCCCTTATTGCGTCCGCCCAGCCATTCTGATTAGGCTAACCCTTTTGAGCCAGACAGGGAGGTTTGGCATGGTGGCATTCCTTGGCAGATTCTCAACAACCCGGCCCTGGGCGATTGTTCTGGCCTGGGTTGCGCTGGGAGTAATTGCATCTTTTTTGGCACCAGATTGGGATCGCAATTCCCAGGACGATGATGTCCGGTTCCTGCCTGCCCGCTGCGCAAGCGTGCGGGGATTTGCCCTTTTGTCTGAAGCTTTCCCCCAGGATGTCTCCGCAAGTCGCCTGATCCTTACTTTCGAACGGGAAACCGAAGAACTTTCCGCGACCGATTTCACCCTTGTCGACCGGGTGGTCCTGGCCCTATCCGATTTCCGAACCGCCCATCCCGAATGGAAGATGGGACGGATCGTTTCGCATCGGGACCCCTTTTTGGGCAAAAGGCTTGTCAGTCGGGACGGGAAATGCACTTTGGTCCAGGTTCCCCTCGCCACCCCCTATTTGGCCAATCAGACCCGACTTGCGGTCGATGAGGCGGAAAAAGTCCTCAAAACCGCCCTCAAGGATCATGAACGGGAAACCGGAAACAAGGGTTTTCCCGCCATACAGCTCACCGGACCGGCCGGGATCGGTCACGACCTGATCAGCGCCAGTGCCCATGGCCTTGAAACGACGACCGGGGCGACGGTGGCGCTTGTGGTGGTTGTCCTTCTTGCCGTGCATCGGGCGCCACTTTTGGCGATGGTTCCCCTGGTGACCATCGCGCTTTCCGTTTGGGTGGCCCTCAAGCTATTGGCCATGGCGACGATGATTCCGGGATTTTACCTGGTCAATGTGAGCCAGATTTTCGCGGTGGTTATGCTTTATGGCGCCGGAACCGATTACTGCCTCTTTTTGATCAGCCGCTACAAGGAAGAACTCGCTTCGGGTTATGAGTCAAAACGGGCCTTGACCCGCGCGCTGGAAGGGGTTGGGCACGCCCTGATCGCCAGCGCGGCGACGGTGATTTGCGGTCTGGGATTAATGATCTTTGCCGAGTTTGTGAAAGTCCGCTGTGGGGGGCCGGCAATCGCGGTAAGCCTGGCGGTCGCCTTGTTCGCAAGCATGTCGCTGACCCCCGCGATCCTCTATCTTTTGGGCCCGGCAGTCTTTTGGCCGGGCAAGCCTCCGGGCGCGGGCGGGATGGCCCGATCGGGCATGTGGGATGTGATCAGCCATATTGTCGTGGCCCGTCCCCGCGCGATCTGGATCGCTTCGATGGCGCTCCTTGTGCCTCTGGCTTTCCTGGGTTTGTTTGCCAAAGCCAGCTTCCGGGCCACGGCGGAGCTTAGCCCAGGCTCTTCAAGCATCCTTGGTCTGCAGGCGATTCAACGGCATTTCCCCTCCGGAGAGACAGGCCCCGTCACGGTTCTTCTGGAATCTCCCAAGCCCTGGGGCAGCCCGGAAGGGCGCGATTCCATCGAGCGCCTGACCCGCGCCTTTCGTTCGCTTCCCCATGTCAGCGAGGTTCGCTCCCTCACCAAACCCTTGGGAAATCTGGAAACGCCGGCCCTGACCGCCTCGAACAACGGGACCGGGTTGCCCATTTTGGAAAAACTGGGCCTTTGGAAGACCATCGAGGATCAGGTCCAAAAAACCATTCAGGAATTTTACCTGGCCAAAATCGCCCCTTCGCCTGTTCCGTCCCGAAACTCCGAATTGCAGCTGGTTTTGGGAAAAGCAAAAGAGGTCGAAAGGCATGTCGCCCGTTTTGATGTGGTCATGGATTGCGATCCGTTCGATCCCGAGGCGGTGCATGCGGTCGATTGCCTTGAGCTTTGGATTGCCGGTGAAATGCCCCGCTTTTTGGCGGAACAGGGGCCTGTAAGGGGCGAGGTGGTCGGAATGGCGGTCAGCGCCCGCGATATGGCTTCGGTCGTGGAATCGGACCGGTTTCGGATCAACATCATGGTCCTGACCGGAATTCTCGCCATTCTTTGGGTTGTGGTGAAAAAGCCATGGTTGGCCGTATACCTTTTGGCTACGGTGCTACTCAGCTATTTCGCGACACTTGGAGCCACGATGTTGTTGGCCCAACACATGTTCGGTCGTGTTGCCGGCGAAGTGGATTGGCGGGTGCCGTTTTTCCTTTTCGTGATCCTGGTTGCCGTCGGGGAGGATTACAACATCCTCCTGATGAGCCGGATGCTGGAAAGAGTGGGCAAACTGGGCCCGACCGAAGCGATGCGCGAAGCGCTAGCCAGCACGGGTGGGACCATCACCTCCTGCGGGCTGATTATGGCGGGTACCTTCGCCACCCTTTCTTTCGCGGGACTGAGCACACTGGTCCAAATTGGCTTTGCTTTGGCGTTCGGGGTGCTGGTCGACACCTTTTTGGTCAGACCCTTCCTCGTTCCGGCATTTGTCCTGATGATTTGGAAGGACGAGCGATTGGCGGATGACCGGAAAATCCCGGATACCCGTGACCTTTTCGACGAACACGCCTGGCGCAAAGCCGTGTAAATCGCATCCTGTGGCGCGCGAATCCGGGCAAAAAAGCCTTGGACCCGGCCGGAATAGGCCAAATCCGCAAGTTGATATCCCCAAGCGGCTTTCTTTCGATTCCCTCCTTTTTCGACCCGGACCCAAAGTGGTTTGCGATTTTGGGTCAATTGTGGTCAATACCGTTATCTTTGTCGGCTTTTAGGGTTGACTCGGACGGCCTCTCCTTTAACAAAACCATAGAGATTTTCCGGGAGCCTTGGCTTGGGCCGGAACGCACCCGGTCACTT
>CAWUOD010000512.1:0-3039 GCA_963923115.1 uncultured Singulisphaera sp. | reverse complement strand
TAAGAGACAGTTATGGTTCCTTGCCCGACCTGGAAATTTCGCGGTTTCCACTCGGGTGCATTAAAAGAAATCTATGCTTGGCAAGACTTGGCAATCCAAGGATGCCTAGTCGATTTCCACGGAAGGCGTTGGGGAGGGGCGGCTGGGTGAATAAACGCCCGGGGGAAGAACATTGGGAGCGGTTGCCATGTGGGGTCCGTAAAGGAGTTCCCATGGGGTGGGGCCGGGGCGTTTGTTACAGGACTGGCCAAAGAATGCGCGACAAGAACCAAAAATGAACACGGCATCGGAGGTAAAGGATCCGCAGCCGAAATCATTGTGATTGGCATAGCAGCCGTGGATCTGGCCATCATTCACATAGCCTCCCCAAGGTTTGGGGAAGAGTTTTTTCATGCCAAAAACCTGGTTTTGGCAGCTTGAACAGGAGGACCCTGAAACCGGTGTGACCCCGGAAGGGGTGGCGGTGGCCCGATTGTTTGGATCGTACATTTTTATGATTGCCGGATCGAGAGCCTGGGCTCCGGCAGTTGCCAATAGACAGACCATCCCCGCGATTGCAAAACGGTTCATGAGATCACTCCTACGGTGCCAATCCTTTGGTGCCACTCCCTTCATCGACAGTTGCTCCCACATTAAAAAGGCGCAAATCGGGAGAGTTTGGGTATTTGGGTTGAGAAATTAGGGGTTAATCCCGAATCAAGTGGGATGAGGATTTTCGGGATAATTCAAGTTGTGCGGGTTGTAAGGCCGAATAGATGAGATGAGGAAGGGCTCTTTTTCCGGGAGTGCCTTTGTTGGAGATTCGGTTGGCCCAAAAGGGATTGCCATGATTGCAGGGACAACCTTTTTGATACTTGCGGCGGTTGGGGCTGATCCTGCCGCAACCACCCCGTTAGATCGCCTTTTGCACCCCAATCATCGGGGAGCCGTCGCGGGAGGGGCAGAATCCCAAACGGAAGAGCGGCCCATCGCGACTGGAAAATTCACAATTCCTTTTCGAATCAGTCCTGAAAAAAGGCCATCCGTTCGGGAAGCTTTGCTTTATCTTTCCAGGGATCGTGGCAAAACCTGGCAACTCCATTCGCGGCTTCCCGCGAATCATGAAGGTTTCCTGTTTCAGGCAACGCAAGATGGCCCCTATTGGTTCAATGTTGGATTGCTGGATGTGAACGGGCGCCACGAACCTGCCAATATTTATTCCGCGCCCGTGGGGCAAAAGGTGTTGGTGGACACCACCAAGCCCGAAGCCCGTCTGGCGGTGCATCGTCAAAATTCGGACATCAGCATTCAGTGGGAGATTCGTGAAGATCATCTCAATCTGAATAGTCTTCGATTGGAGTGTCGCACGGTTGAGATGCCCCCCAATCAGTGGATTCCAATTCAGGTCCAACCGGGCATCACGGGATCGGGAAGTTTTCCGGCTCCCTCGGCGGGCCCGGTCACCGTTCGACTTCACGCGAGCGATGTGGCGGGGAATTTTGTCAGCATCATGGGGGAATCGCTGTCCGCGCCAGCGGCGCCAGTCGTTGGCTCGCCAGCGGCTCCCCATTTGAACGCGCCGACATTCGCGGCCGGGCCAAGTGGACCCGCTTTGGGTGGATACGGTGCAGTTTCCACACCTTCACAATCTGGTGGGGCTTATGCCGTGGTGCCAACCTCAAATGGTTCCATGCAAGTTGGCTCCTCGGGTTACACCCCATCCCCTGGCCAAATTGAGGCCACGACATGGACCTTGCCGGGAGGCACGCCACAACCCCAGCCTGTTCCCCCGGTTTCCACGAATGGGTCTTTGCCTGTCGCGGGAAATACAACAGGAACGCCAGGTTCCCCGCCAATCAGTCAGGTTTCCACAGCGACCGCGCTGTTGAAGCCCGCGCGCATGGTGAACCAGAGGCTTGTGCAGGTCGATTATGAGCTTGGAAGAGTGGGGCCCTCGGGCGTTGGCTCGGTGGAAGTTTGGACCACACTCGACGAGGGTGAGACCTGGTCCCTGGCCACAACGGAAACCATGGCCCAATCCGGCATGGAGTTGACAGCAAATCCAGCGGTGCCCACACGAAACAAGATCCCTTTGAGCATTCAGCGTGAAGGTGTGCCCCAGGGGTTCATTCTGGTGGCAAAGAGTCGCGCGGGACTTGGTCGCCCGGCACCGCAACGAGGGGAAGCGCCCCAGATTCGGCTGGAGTGTGACACAACCGCCCCGGAGGCAACTCTTTTTAGTCCAGTTCCTGATCCCGATCAGCGCGATCACCTTCTTCTGACATGGAAGGCAAGCGACAAGAATCTGGTTGGGACACCGATCACAATTGAATGGTCGGAGGGATCGGCGGGGCCATGGCATAAAATCGGACCCGGCGAAGTTCCCAATTCCGGTCGTCTCTCCTGGCTCGTTCCCCCGGGGACTCCACCCACAGTGCACTTGCGACTGAGTGTGAGGGATCAGGCGGGAAACAGGGGCGTGGCTCAAACACAGCAACCGATCCTTGTGGACTTGGCAATACCCGAAGTCAACATTCTGGGTCTTTCGGCCGGAAAATAAAAACCATCCGGCGGTACGGCGATTATCCGTCCCCGGTAAAAAATATCAGGCTCCCGTTTGTTTTGCGATCCCCGACAGGCGGGAGTCTTGGCGGTTGTTTGTGGTCGGTTTCATCAAGGGCACCCTGATGGGGAGGATGTCCCGCCCAGGGGCCGCCCGTGAGTCGCGGTTGGGTTCCCTGGGGATAAAATGGTTTTTTGCGGACAAAGATCAAATCCCGGAAGTCAAAACCATGACAGCCAAAATTCGTGACGCCTTAAGCTGGCTTAATCGCAGAATTCCCATGTCCATCGCGGCGAATTGGGACAATACCGGGCTTTTGTTGGGGGATCCCGAGTCGCCTTTGGGTGGGATTTGCACCTGTTTGACATTGACGGCGGAAAATGTCAAATTTGCGATTCAAAATAAGGTTAATTTCATCCTGACTCATCATCCCATTCTTTTCAAAGGCGCGAAATCCCTGGTTTCGTCCAGGCCAGAGGGGAGAATGATCCTTGACC
>CAWUOD010000511.1:0-3041 GCA_963923115.1 uncultured Singulisphaera sp. | reverse complement strand
TACCAATATTGCCCCTCGGATCTCATGAAGGAATCCGTTTCACGAACCCTCGAATTTGGTTGGGAGGATTACGCCATCTCGCAATTGGCGAAAGCCCTGGGAAAGGAGAGGGATGCGGTTCTTTTTGAGGAACATTCAAAGTTCTACCAAAATCTTTGGAATCCAAAAACCGCCCACTTTCAGCCCCGGGACACCAAGGGGCAATTTTTCGAGCCGTTCAAACCTTTGCTTTTGACCTATATGGACCGGGGTGGACAATACACAAAGGATTATGTGGAGGGTAGCGCGCTCCAGTGGCGTTGGGGCGTCCCATATGATCCCCAAGGGCTTATTTCCCTTTTCAAAAGTCCCGAGTTCTTCGTCGGGGAACTCAACCAGTTTTTCGAAAAATCGAGTCCCGTCATGGGTTCATGGAATCCCGGGCCATACTATTGGCATGGAAATCAGCCTGACATTGCGGCTGCTTATCTTTTCAATGAAGCCGGACGACCCGACCTGACACAGAAATGGTCACGATGGATTCTTGACAACAAATACGGGGATGGTCCATCAGGGCTTGACGGAAACGATGATGGAGGAACTCTTTCCGCGTGGTTCGTCCTCGGTTCCATCGGCATTTATCCAATTGCCGGCTCGGAGAAATACCAGCTTGGAGCCCCGCTATTCAAAAAAACCGAATTGAAACTCAAAGCGAAAAAATTGGTGGTTCTGGCGGAGAATCACGCCCCAAACAACCATTTTGTCGAAAGGATTTCGCTGAATGGGATGCCACTTGAGAGGTCATGGATACTTCATAGGGAGATTGAAAATGGTGGAGTCCTCCAATTCTGGATGACCTCCACCCCAAAGATCCCCAAAACCCGATAACGGCTTTTGTTTGGCGGTTGGCCAAATTTCCGCCGATGGAAAATACCCTAACGGAAATCAACCAATAAACCGGAAATCACCTCAATCGAGCCTGGTGGTCTGTTCCGGCAAAATAGGGCTTCTTGAGCTTCTCACGACAGGCGCCAGCCCGGGATGGATCATTGCGAACACTATCAAAAAGTGTCGAAAGGTGAAACAACGCCCTGGCCTCCTCCGCGCGATCCTGGGAAAAAAGCGTTTCCACGCGAAGAAATTCCCAAAATGCATCCTCTTTCTGATTGGCGGAAAGGTACCATTCCCCCAATAGGTTGGCGCCCATGGCCTGAAGGCCAGGATCGGTGGCTTTTGCGATCGCCGGTTTAAGCGCAAGGTCGAGACCAGGCGTGGATTGCCCCTGGGCAATCAACAAAGCCGTTTGAAAAATCGCTTTGCTGGCGGGATCGGATACCCTTCCCAAAAGCGCGGTGGCCTCGGGCAGTTTTTTCAACCGAAGTAAAATCCTGGCGCGAGCCAAATTGGCCCGTTCGCGCGATTCCGGGGAAAGCCCAGGTCGCTCCGCAAGTTGACCAAGGGTCCTTTGAGCCCCTTCATTATCCCCTTTGATCTGCTGGAGGCTCGAAAGCAAAAGCAAAGAGGGCAATTCGGTCCAACCCGCTTCGAGGTTTCCTTTTTCGCGATTCAAAAGCGCGAGAACCTGATCCGTTTGTTCGGGTTCACTTTCCGCCAATCGTGCCTTGAGCCTTGCCAGAAATAGGGCCCAGCCCCTTGACCCCTGGGTTCCAAGGGTTTTGGCAAGATTTTCCTCGGCGCCGCTTATGGCAAATTTCAGTTGAACCAGTTTGTCGGCTTCCGCCCCATCCCGCCGGCTTAATTCCTCCCGTGCCAAAGGCTCACGGATCTGGGATAGCGATTTACCGGGGACTCTCCCCAAAAGAAAAACGATATTCCCGGCGTCAATCTCCACAGGATCCTTGATGGATCGAACCCGTATGCGAACCCCTTTGGGGGAGTCGGAAAGGATTTCACAGTCCGTTTCCCGCTCACCTTTTCCCGATTCGCGAAAGCGAATGTAATCCTGGGCGGATGAAAAACCGCCGAGACAAAAAAGCAACAGCAAACCAATTGGGTTCCTGAACATGGTTATCGGTCCTTTACTTTTTTGCCGGGGGTGCGGGATTGTTTGTGGATTTCTTTTTTGCCGCCTCGAACCGCTCGCGGAGGTTGGGTTCACGGTTGAGCATCTCTTCCACGCGGGCCCGGGATTCCTGGGTACCAAAATCGGGCCAAGACCTTTCCATTTGCGCCAAAAGCGATCCGGCCCGATCCATTTGGCTCCCGTCTTTCTTCCCCTTTCCATACAGGTAGGTGGAATTGACCATATGCCAGTAGGCCTCAAGGTACCTTTCCTTGTACAGATTGTCCGCCGCACGGGGAAGCAGTTGCTTGGCCAGCGTGCTCGCCTCGGTCACCACCAGGCCATGCTTTTCCTCCGAGGCGAGAATGTTAAGTCTTTCCAGTTTTGCCTCAACACTGTTCGCCGCCCATCCCGGAGCCTTGGGGGTTCCCATCCACTCCACAAGATATTGTCTTGCTTCGGCGGACCGGCCATCCTTCCTGAGTTCCTTGACAAAAGTGAGAAGCAGTCCCTGTCCGGATCCATCCTGCTTGAATTTCGCGGGATCGGATTTGGCCTCTCCAATTGTCTTGTCCACAGCGAGCTGCATGACCTCAACCGCCCGTTTATGAAGGCCCAGCGAGCTAAACGACAATGCAAGAAGTCGGGTATTTTCGGTGTTGTATTTTTCGGCATTCTTGGCGAGCTCCTCAACCACGGCCGACATACCCGCGATGCCTGTCTCGATCATTTTTGGATCGGACAGGGTTTTGATTTCCCCGGCAACTTGTCTTGCCAATGTATAAACCTGGCCAAGCTGGTTTTTGACCGCCTCATCACCAGAACCGCCATCCAGTTGTTGCATGACGGCCAGCACTTCCCGTGCTTTGGCCAAATCCCGGCCCTGGACCGAAGCCCGCAATGCCAAATTGAGGAATCCGGTGGCAAGATTGGGATCTTTTCGAATCACCTCGATCTGGCCGACTTTGGCTTGTTGAATCACCGGATCGATCAGATCAAGGGCCTCCTTGAGCCTGTCTCTTATACACATCTGACGCTG
>CAWUOD010000510.1:0-3059 GCA_963923115.1 uncultured Singulisphaera sp. | reverse complement strand
CGTCGGCAGCGTCAGATGTGTATAAGAGACAGAATCACCGCCATGATCATGTACCCCGATGGGTCTCTTTTTCCGGTCGTCCCAAAGAAGGGGCCATTGTCCCTGTCAAGCCAGGGGGTGTCCGCGTTGGGCGAGGGGGAAATCCACGGGCGCGTTCGCCAAATGCGAGGCGTAAGGCGCCAGGATCATTTCCAATGCCCATCGTCCATCGCGAAGGCTTCCCAAAGGTGGTCGGTCTTTTTCGATCGCTTCGAAAAGATCCTCAACAATCAGGCGATTTCCCGCCCCGAGCGATGCATCCTTTTGTGTTTCGGGAACATTCAGTCCCGCGGAGTTGACGGGTTGCCATTTGGCCTGTCCTTTCATTCCCCAGGAAGGGTCCTCCACCAGAAAGGCTGGAGGAAGTCCGCCCGTGCCCAATAGTATCGTTCCTTTCGAGCCATGGATGGTCAGCCCAAATCGGGATCCGGCTCCATCTTTGGCTTTGTATGTAGAAAAGGATCCGATAATTCCTTTTTCGAACCCGTAGGTCGCGTGAATCCGGTCACCCAGCACAGGCCCCATCCCCTCGCCGCCGGGCCGGATGGCCTGTTTGGTCGCGATTTGGCTTTTTTCGCTGATCCGGGCAAAGCACCATTTCGGATCCCCGACAAAATAGCGCATGAGGTCGAGGACATGGGTGCCAAGGACCATAAGGTCCTCGCCTCCGCCCCTGTGATCCTCCTTGCCCCGTCCGCGAAGTTCAAGGATCTCACCGATTTTTCCCTGGGAAATCAGTTCCCGGACGCGCTCGGCCCGTTTGGTGTGGCGGGTTTGGTGGGCTATGGCGCAGTGGACATGATTTCTGTCGCAAGCGTCGATCATGGCGTCCGCCTGTTCAAGGCTTGGGCAGATGGGCTTTTCCAAAAGAATGTGAGCTTTTGCGTTTGCGGCGGCGATCACCATCGCGGCATGCTGATCAAGCCATCTGTCGCCTATGGCCACGATGTCGGGCTTTTCCCGCTCGATCATCAGGCGAAAATCGGCATAGGTTTTATCGCAATGAAGGCGCCGGGACGCGGCTGCGCGCCCATCGCCATTTTCGTCGGCTATCGCGATGATTTTGGCACGCCCGGGAAAATCAAGCCAAACGGTGTCGATACCGTGGCCGTAGTCCCCCTTGCCTGTCCTTCCGATGATGGCGACCCTGTAGTTTTTCATCACCGGTGGCCCTCTCGCGGGTGAGTGAACCAAACAGGCTGCGCCCGCAACCAAATTATGGCCGCAGGGGATCCGGCTTAAACCAATTAAGCAGCCCTCTTGTGCTCGTGTGCGAGGGAGTGCCCCGGGAGGTTTTGCGTGGAACGGACGGTGTAGCCCCGCCTTCTGGTACTCTCAAAGTAGGTGCGGGTGAGTAGTTCGCCCAAGAGACCCATGCTGAAAAATTGAAAGGCCACCATGACAAGAAGGGCGCTCAGCAGAAGGAAGGGATTGCCTGTGAGGAAGATCCCGCTTGTTGATTTCATCAGAAGCGCGATCACAAGGGAAACAACCCCAAGGCAAAGGGATACCAGTCCGCATCCACCCATCAGGTGCATGGGCCTTGTGACATAGCTGGAAAGGAATTTGATGGTAATCAGGTCGAGGATCACCCGGAAGGTCCGTGTCAGGTTGTATTTGGTCTGACCATGGATGCGGGCGTGATGCTGGACCGGAATCTGGACGATTCGCGCGCCATGCATCAGGCATAGAACCGGAATGAAGCGGTGCATTTCGCCATAAAGAGGTAGCGATTCGGCCAGATCCCTGCGAAATACACGGATCGTGCAACCCATGTCGCGAATGGGAGACCCGGTCACATAGCGGATGATCCAGTTGGCGATCCTGCTGGGAACCTTGCGGATGAGCAGGGCATCCTGTCGGCGCGCTCTCTCCCCGAAGACCGCGTCCAAAGGCGAATCGGAGTCCTTGTTAAGGGTCTCGATCATCATGGGAAGATCCGCGGGATCGTTCTGGAGATCGCCGTCAAGCGTGGCGATCAGGCTTCCCAGGGAATGGTCGATACCGGCCTGAAGCGCGGGAGTTTGCCCAAAGTTGCGGCGGAGGCGAACCACTTTGGTCCGGGGATCCGTCCGGGAAAGTTCAACCAAAACGCGGTCGGAACCGTCCGTGCTGCCATCATCAACAAAAACAATCTCATAATCCTGGATCTGGCGGCCGATGGCAGGGGTGAGCGCCTCATGGATTTTGCCGTGCAAAATTCCGAGATTATCCCTTTCGTCCTTGAGCGGAATGATAACGGAAAGGGTTTCCGAAGAGCCAAAGCCCTTTGTCAAGTTTCGCTCCGTCATGGCGTGTTCCCTCCCTGGAAGGCCCGAGTTATTGTGGATTGATTCTGTGGCTTTTGATCTGTTGGGGGACCCATGGGCCCGGTTTGGGCCCGCGGATGGACGGCGATGATTCTGAGTGGGGTCTCGAGAATCGTTTGGCCGGTCTGGGCGAAACGGGCGTGACTGGGCTCATCCATATCCGCCCGGACCAGATACTCCCCCGGCGGGAGGTTGGCGTGGATGGGGATCGACAGGTCGATCGATTCGTCAGGTGTTACCCTGGCCTCAAAAAGTCCCGACAACCCGGCGTGAACCACCTTGTGGTCGCGATCGAGGACATACCAGAAAAGGTGAATCCCCGAATTGATTCCCGGGCTCAGATCCCAAGTCCTGCCGGAGTGATTTTTCACCCGCACGATAAGGTTTCGCGCCGTTTTTTGCGGGATGTCCCAGGCTTTGGGATCGACCTGTGTGTATGTCGCCTTGGCGTAACCCGGGACATAGACCTCTGTGAGCCATTCCTTGAGCGCTTTGGGATTGTGGGGCCGGTTGGTTTCCCTTAGCCAATCCCGATACCAGGCAAGGAAGTTGTCCAGATGGCCGGTTCGACCCCAGGGCAGGTGCATGTAACGGAGGCTAAGCTCCTTCACCGCCTCTTCCGGGGGCGTCTGGGTCTTTAGAAGTAGCCAAAGGGCAACCACCATACCTGTCTCTTATACACATCTGACGCTGCCGACGATACTCCTTGTG
>CAWUOD010000509.1:0-3067 GCA_963923115.1 uncultured Singulisphaera sp. | reverse complement strand
GGAAACTTCCCGATTTTTGAAGATTTCATGATTTTTTGTGGCGGGTTTGCCCGTTAACGGGTCACTAAGATCAAAAGGAATCCATCCACCACAATTGTCCCATCAGTCTCCAGACCCATGAACTCCACCAAACCCAATGCTGATGGCCTTCTTGCCGCCGCCAAAGCGGGAGATCTCACCAAGCTTGGCCAGCTCATGGAGATTTACCGGGATTACCTGAGGCTTTTGGCCCGGATTGAAATCGGTCGCAAACTTCAGGGGAAAGTGGATGCTTCTGACCTGGTCCAGGAAGTTTTTCTGGATGCCCATCGGCAATTCCCGGAATTCAGGGGGGATGTGGAGGGACAATTTGTCCAGTGGCTCAGGCGAATCCTCGCGGGTACTTTGGCCCGGCAACTTCGCCATTACATGGGCACCAAGGCCAGGGACATTCGCCTGGAAGTCAACTTTGAGGCGGATGTGGACCAATCCGCCGCCGGATTTGGAATGATTCCGATCGACCCGCACAGCTCCCCCAGCCAACAGGTCAATAAAGCGGAACAATCGCTTCTGGTCGCGAAGGCCCTGGCATCGCTCAGCGAGGATTACCAGATGGTGATCCTTCTCAGGCATATGGAAGGGCTGACCTTTCCGCAGGTTGCCGAGCGGATGGGCAAAACGCAGGATAGCGTCGAAAAACTCTGGTTGCGGGGCATGGCGAAACTGAAAAAAGCCTTTGGAGATCAGCCATGAGCAATTTTTCAGACCGCCAAAATTCCGCCACCGTTTCCAACGATTCCGAGAACGCCTCGGAGGACCCAAGGGTCCTTGCGTTGGCAAGGGAATACCTTGCCGAATGGGAATCGGGAAAAACTCCCAACCGGCGCGAGTATCTGGACCGCTATCCGGATATTTCCGACTCGCTTGGTGAATTCCTTGACGGAATCGACCTGGCCCATGCGGCGGGCAGGCAAACCCGCTCGCCCGGACCTCCCGAGCCCCTTGGGGAAGACCTCATACCGCGGGAACCTTTGGGGGACTTCAGGATTCTGCGCGAAATCGGCCGGGGTGGAATGGGAGTGGTTTATGAGGCGGTCCAGCTTAGCCTGGGTCGCCGGGTCGCTTTGAAGGTTTTGCCTTTCGCGGCCGCGCTCAACGCCAAACAGCTCCAGCGTTTCCAGACAGAAGCCCATGCCGCGGCCCAGCTCCACCACACCAACATCGTCCCGGTGTACGCCGTCGGTTGCGACCGTGGCGTGCACTATTACGCCATGCAGGTTATCGATGGACGGCCGCTCGACGCGGTCATCCGCGAATTGCGGGCGGGAGCGGCATCCGGCCCGTTGAATGCCCTGACGGCCACAACCGATGCCAAATCATCGACAACTTCCACCTCATTTGGGATTGGATCGGGCCTCAATCCAACCGGCTCCAGAACGATTCGGCCACTGGACAACCATCGGGCCATCGCCCGGCTGGGACTCCAGATCGCCGAGGCGCTGGAATACGCCCATGAGGCAGGGGTTGTCCACCGCGATATCAAACCGGCGAACCTCCTCCTGGATGGCAAGGGAAACGCCTGGGTGACCGACTTTGGGCTGGCCCAGGTGAGCACCGATTCGGGCCTGACCCAGACAGGCGACATCTTCGGCACCCTTCGCTACATGAGTCCGGAACAGGCGGCGGGGCGCAGGCTTGAGGTCGATCATCGAACAGATATCTACTCCCTGGGGGCGACGCTTTATGAACTCCTTTGCCACGAACCCGCTTTCCCGGGCCAGGATCGGCAAAAGCTCCTGAACCAGATTCTTCATGAGGAGCCCCTTGCCCCTCGCTTCATAGACAAGTCGATACCCGAGGAACTCGAAACAATCCTCCTGAAAGCGATGGCAAAGCTTCCCGCCGAACGATACGCCTCGGCCGGAAACCTGGCCGATGATCTCAAACGGTTCCTCGAACACCGTCCCATCCTGGCGAAAAGACCATCAATGGTCGATCATGCCCGCAAATGGGTCAGGCGCCACCCTTCCGTGGCTTGGGCGACTGTGGTGGTTCTTGGTATCTCCGTTGTGGCGCTTGGTATTTCAACCGCGCTTGTCTCAAGACAACAGGCGCTCACCCAGGCGGCACTCGAAAGGGAAAAAGACCGCGCCCAGGAGGCGCGGCAGCGATTCGACATCGCAAGACGCTCGGCGGATGAACTGATCGAAGTGGCCGAGGGGGAATTGGCAAACATCTACCCCCTGGAGACTGTGCGGCAGCGCCTTTTGGAAACGGCGCTGGCTTATTACCAGGAGTTCATCGAGATGCGAAAAGAGGATCCCGCGGCGCAGACCGAACTTGCGGCGACAAGGGACCGCGTGCGCAAGATTCTTGCCGACCTCGCCGTTATCCAGGGGGACAGGAACCTTTATCTTCTGAACGAGCCCATCGTCCTGGATCAACTCCACCTTTCTCCAGCGCAAAAAGAGTCCATTGGCGAGATCAGCGGCACCATGGGGCGTCGCCGCGAGGAGAGTTTTCGCGATTTTGGGCGACTGACAAACGAGGAGCGCAAAGCCCGCTTTTTGGAGATGGCGAGAACCCGCGACTCGGCCCTGCAAAAAATCCTCCAACCCGAACAGGTTGCCAGATTCAGGCAATTGGCCCTCCAATCCCAGGAGCCTTTTGTGTTTCTCCAACAGGAAGTGGTATCCAGCCTTGGCATTTCCAACGACCAAAAAGAGAAAATCCGATCCCGAATGGAAGGAATTCTTGTGGGCGGCGGGCCTCCCCCGGGTGGCATGGGCTTTGGGCCTGGACCCCGAAGCGAATTCAAGGGGGACCGCAAAGGGGAATTCAAGGGGGATCGAAAGGGGGAATTCCGGATGGACATGGGGCCAAGGGATCCCGCCGGACGCACGGACGGACGGGGTCACAACACCCGCGAGGATATGCGAAAACAGGCAATGGCCCAAATCAGGATGTTGTTGACTCCGGAGCAACAGGAAAAATGGCAGGACATGACCGGCGAGCCGGTCGATCTTCCCGGCCCCAACCCGTTTCGGGGTGGATTTCCGGGAATGCGCGGACCAGGCGGGCCGCCTCA
>CAWUOD010000508.1:0-3082 GCA_963923115.1 uncultured Singulisphaera sp. | reverse complement strand
GATCCTCTCTGGTCTCGTGGGCTCGGAGATGTGTATAAGAGACAGATGCTGGTTGGGCCATCCAGGTCGAAAAATATTTCGCAATGGGCTCGGGTCCCATGCGGGCGGCTTATGCCGGTGAAAAACTATTTGGCGAATTGGCTCCGGGTCAAAAGGACCAAAATTCGGACCTGGTCGGGGTTTTGGAAACAGGCCAGCTCCCCGGGGAGGAAGTTTTGGATTGGGTTCAGAAAAAAACAGGAGGAACACCAAGGGTCCATCTTTTGGCCGCCTCAACCAAAAGTCTTGCGGGAGGGGTTCAAATCGTTGCCCGCAGTCTGGAAACCGCGATGCACAAGCTCCATGAGGTCCACTTCCCCATGGATCAAATTATTTCAGGTTATGGAACGGCTCCACTTCCCACACCAGCGAAGGGGACCCTGGACGCGATTGGCCGAACCAATGATGCGATCCTTTACGCCGGCCGCGTGGTTCTATGGGTAAGGTCGGAGGACGAACGAATTGCCGAACTGGGTCCAAAAATCCCATCGGGAGCATCGCCGATGCATGGCCGTCCCTTTGGCGAGATCCTCAAGGAAGCCGGGGGCGATTTCTACAAAGTGGATCCCATGCTATTTTCCCCGGCCGAGGTTGTTTTTTGCAACCTTTCCTCCGGGCGGACATTCCAATTCGGCCATCGGGACCCGTCAATCCTTCTCAAATCTTGCGGCTTTGCCGGAATCTGATCCGGCTTTACCTCCCGTAACATCTGGGACTATTGTGTAAATGAACATAGGAATTATCGGAGACTGCGAAGGTTGGCACGCCAGGCAACTCGCCCAGGCGGCAATCTCCCGTGGACACCACACCCAACTGATCGATTTTCGCGAGTTGGCATCCTCCCTCTCCGAATCCGGTGGCGTGTCGTGGGTGACCCCAAAATACACATCGGGGCCTTTCATGCCCGATGCCGTTCTCATTCGCACCATGCCCGCGGGTTCGTTGGAGCAGGTCATTTTCCGCATGGACTTGCTTGGCGTCGCCCACACCAACGGAATTTGCCTGATCAACCCGCCACGCAGCCTGGAGATCTGCATCGACAAATATTTAACAACATCCCTCTGCAAAAATGCCGGTATCCCAGTCCCCAAAACGATGGTTTTTCAGACAGCGATCCAGGCTTTGGAGGGACTTTCCACCCTCGGTGGCGACGCGGTCGTCAAGCCCCTTTTTGGATCCGAAGGCAGGGGAATTGTCCGCATTTCGGATCCCGATACAGCATGGCGGGTCTTTTCGGCTATTGAACGAATGGGACAAGTGATCTACCTCCAGGAATTTGTCAACCACCCAGGTTGGGACCTCAGGGTCATGGTGCTGAATGGAAAAATCGTTGGTGGGATGAAGCGGGACGGCAAAGGACACTGGCGCACAAATGTCGCACAGGGAGGCTCTGCGGAGGCGTGCCCGGTCCCTGCTCACGCCTGCCAAATGGCCTTGGATGCAGCAAGGATAACGGGAGTAGTTTTTGGTGGAATCGACCTGATCCTCGATCCAAAAGGCGAATGGAAACTGATTGAGGTCAACGGGGTTCCCGGATTCAGGGCTTTTTCCAAAGCCACAGGTATTGATGTGGCGGATCTGGTTATTAAGCACATTGAGGAGAAGCATCCTTGCCCCAAATAGCCCAATTTAATGACCAGCTCAGTTCCCGGACTATGCTAATCCAGGCGGCCTGTACGCTTGAGGTTTTGGCGAGAAAACCAGGAAACAGCAGTCCAGCCAGACCCCTTGGCTCCCCGGGACCGGAGGAACTCCTTTTTTGCGCTGGAAAAGCAGCACAGGTATTGGCAATGGCCCCTGGTCGCCCGTTGGGCCAAACCATCCTCGATGGTGCCATTGCCAGTCGTAGGGTTGCCGCAACCAACGCCAATCTGGGAATCCTTTTGTTACTGACACCGATGGCCGCGGTGCCTGATGAAAAACCTCTTCACCTCGGGATCGGGCCATTGCTGGAAAACACAACCGTCGAGGACGCCAAACTTGCCTATGAGGCGATCAAAATCATGGAACCAGGCGGCCTGGGGGAAGTCCCGGAGCAGGATGTCCACCAAACGCCTTCGATTTCCCTTCTTGGCACCATGCAACTTGCCCAGGATCGCGATTTCATAGCCCATCTTTGGTCGACCGGTTTTGCCCGTATTTTCCAGGAGGGAATACCATCACTGGGCTCGGGAATACAGGCAACAGGATCAATAGAAGCATCTGTGATACTTTTATTTCTGCACAAATTGGCCCGGGACGGGGATACACTGATTAATCGAAAATTTGGGCACAAAGTGAATGCGGAAGTTTCAAGTCGCGCGGCGGAGGTTTTGGCCCGCCAATGGCCCCTCAAGCAGCCCGGGATCGATGCGTTTCGTGGTTTTGATGCATGGTTAAGGCGCAACACCTATAACCCTGGAACAACGGCAGATTATGTTGCTGCCGTTCTCTATGCGGCCTTTCGGGAAGGACTCCTTCGCCTTCCTCTTCCATTCCAATGGCATGCGGGAATGGTTTGCTAACCATCTGTTCCGATTCCCATAGAATTGCCTTATAACCAATTACCGCTCCAGGGCATTCCATGGCTCGTGAACGATTCCGCGTCCGTGTGACGAAAGACAACCTCGTATTCTGCTCGGGTCACTTCATCACCTACGAGGGAGACAAATGCGAGCGCCTCCATGGCCACAACTATCGAACCGCCGTGGAGATCGAAGGGCCGCTCGACGAAAACTTTTATGTTTTTGATTTCATCGCTCTAAAACACCGGACCCGGGAAATCACCAACGAACTTGATCACCGGATGATGTTGCCAACCCAAAACAAGCTGGTCACACTGGAACACAAAGCCGACCAGATCCATGTTCGGTACAAGAACCGGGAATGGAATTTCCCCAAGGATGACTGCGTTCTCCTTCCCATCGAGAACACAACCGCCGAGCTACTGGCCCGCTACATCAGCCAGCGCCTGATCGCCTCGCTCAAGGAAAAACACAATTTCACCAGTGGCATCGTCAAAGTCGAAGTCGAAGAGAGTTTTGGCCAATCTGCCTTTCACGAA
>CAWUOD010000507.1:0-3096 GCA_963923115.1 uncultured Singulisphaera sp. | reverse complement strand
GTAATATCCCCAATGGATATCAGATCGGTCTGGTTTTTCATGGCTTGTACCAAGCCAGAGCGGATGATGTACACCCCATCAGATCGGTCATTCTCGTGAAAAATAACCTGACCAATCTTGAAGCTAACCAGTTCTATGTGTTCCTTGATTCGCTTCAATTGGTCGATGCCAAGTTCAGAGAATAGAGGCATCCGGGGAAGCTGATTTTCGAGCATCCGGTTTTTATAAATCTGGTCAAATTCCTCACGAAATCCGGGATCACTTTCAATCAGGTCAAGTACACTGCGCAACATTTCCAGAAGGAATCCATCCTTCTCGGCGACTATGGTTCCGGATCGGGGAGCACCGGTTTTGCAGCTCATTTCCCCAAATAGTTCTCCTTCCAGGATTATTGCAGTTCTGGTTTCAAGATTGGCGTCACGGGGTGCGTCAATCGGTATGTATTTGGGCCGGGTGATAGGCGAGTCACTTTTTCGCCCCGAAAACCAACCGGAGAAAAGGCCAAGAATTCCGGTTGCTTTTCGCGGCTGGGTCCGACGGGGCAAAGCAATATGAACCGTCACGGAAGGTTCTGGATCCACTGGCCGGGAGGCGCGAGCATCGATCGTGGTTTTTACCTGCGAAGCTTGTGATTTGTTACCGGCGATCAGCGCGGAACCAAGATTCGCAAGGTCCTCGGGTTTAAGAGGGTACATAGCGGTCCATCCCGCCTCGCCCTGTCGGACAAGAATCTCCCCCTTGCGCACAAATCGAAGCTTGATTGCCCCTGGAGTTTCATCGAATTTGGGTTTGCGTTTAACCTTGGCAAAAAGCGAAATTTGCGCCAATTGATCGCTTGTCAGGAGGATATCCGTGTCCCGATCATCGAGGTGGGCGGGAGGATTCAGAACCAATTTCCGCTCAGGGGCCATGATTGCCTCCCCCGGTCAATGCCTCGAAGGATTGGGATAATCCCCCAAAGTGACTATTCTGGGATCCTTTTTCAGGGTGGTATTTGTGGCACTCCGAGCAGTCGGTCCGCGCGCCACCAGTCCCCGTGTGGTGGCAGTCCATGCACTGTTTGATGGTTGGCATCAGAATATCCGAAGTGTTTTGGCTGAATTGCGCTTTGTGACAACTTTGACAGTCGAGATGTTGGTGGCTTTGATGGCGAAATAAAGCGTGTCGATTCCACCGACCTGGTATGTTACTTTTTAGGAGGGGGACCGGATCAGTGGATTTAGGATTTGTTTCATGGCAATAAAGACATCCCGCCTGGGATGGTTTGCCATCCTTGCCGAAGGGATGAAAAAGTTGCTCGGCGAGGAATTTCATCTGGCCCGCTGACCAGTCGCCAATCTCCGTTCTGGCACCTGGTAGCTTTTGAAAAAAACCATTATCAAAGTCAAGGTACCGCATGATTTCCACTTTTGGCGGATCCCCGATGAGGATTTCGAGACGCCGCCTGAGTTCGCCCAGGGTGGCGGAGGAATCCTGGCCCAATGCCGGGTGAAGCGCGGGTTTTGCCTGAAAACCAGCGACAAGGGTTTCGAATTTCTTGTATTGTGGGTGATTGCTTGGGGTACCGGCGAGCCTTACGGAAACCGGATGACACGACTTGCAATGGGCATCATAGGAGATTGGGGTCATCAGATTTCCCGATTTGTCGGGCAGATGACAATCGGCGCAGTGGAGCACCTTTCGGGTGCGGTTCGCATCCCCATTGGGGAGCAGACCGGCAATGGCGAAAATCCCTTCAGATTTGAGATGAGCCTGATGGTTGAATCGCACCGTTCCCGGATCTTTGATTAACCCAAAGGCGGCTTGATGGATGCGCATTTCCGGGTGGGATTTTGCATCGAAACCAGTTACGGTTCGCGCCACTTGCAAAGATGCGTCGTCCGCCCGGTGAAGGTCCTTGTGGCACTGCAAACATTCGGAATTATCCACCCGTTTCAGGTCCACTTCCCCTTGATGTTCCTTGTGGCAGCTTGCGCAACTGGGCTGGAACTGTTCGGCCGTGTGGTGAATGCCCGCATTGTGACATTTGGCACAAGAGCCATCACTTACAGAGGAAAGGTTGCTATTGGCCAGAATCAGCCTTGCCGCCGGGGCGAAAGGCTGTGTGTGGCATTGGGCGCAGTCATTATTGAAGGAAGCATGGGAATGGCTCAGGGGCCCGGACTGAAAGGCGGTCTTTTTGTCCAATAACAAAGCACCCATCACCAACGCCATGCTCAAAAGGGCGGCACCCAACATCCACGGCCCCCATCCCGAAAGGAATCGCCGGCCCGCGCCATAACGGCCGAGATCGATCCACTCGGAAAGGTTTTTGGGATGTCGAAATGCGGATGGCATGGGACCTGAAAATCTCCCTTGAGGTTGTCGGAATTACCAATAAAGGGCGCTGATCACATGGGCCACTCCCAGAATGAGCAACATCACGGAAAGTGGCACATGAACCAATAGCCAGGTGTGGAGAATTCTGTGAAGCCGTTCCTGTCGGGCAAGCTGTCGGCGCTCGTTGCAGAACCCTTCAAGCTTGACCAGGAAGGCTTGAAGGTTTGGCCCTCCCTGGATTTTGGCGGTTTGGGCAAACAGGTCCCGGGAGGTCGCTTCTTGAGCAATCGGGCTTTCCCGGGGAATGGTTTCACAAAGCCATGGGCGAGCGGTTTCCAGATAGAACCCTTGCATTCTCAAACGGGCGCCTTCATCTGCCAATTCTCCAATTGCTTTCGAATAAAGATCATCCGATTGGTCCCGCATGTGAAGAAGAATTTC
The DNA here is from genome assembly GCA_963923115.1 of uncultured Singulisphaera sp. GTDB lineage: Bacteria > Planctomycetota > Planctomycetia > Gemmatales > Gemmataceae > SYLG01. Next base: position 336 of record CAWUOD010000507.1, on the reverse strand, counting down.
ATGAAGCTGGGAAATCGGGGCTTCTGATTCCACCTGCTCACGAATCATGGCGGGAATGAATTGCTGGATCAAAAGGCCAAGGATTCCTGAACCAATCACCAGGAACACCACCACCATCAAAACAAATTCGAGAGGACCACCCATGCGGAAATGGCTATGACAAAGGATAAGCACACCGCTCAAAAGTCCAAGCCACACATGTCCCCTGAGCCATACCCGTCTTTGGCCAAGAAACCACCAACTGGGAAGCCGTCTTAGCGCGGAAATCAATCCGGCAAAAACCATCAATGCGCTCCCCGCCACCCCATACCAAAGCCCTACCGTATCGCCTCCCCG
>CAWUOD010000506.1:0-3099 GCA_963923115.1 uncultured Singulisphaera sp. | reverse complement strand
TGGGGTTTGCGATGGTGGGCACAAGCGAATAAGTGCCGGCTGGACTGAATACAGTGGCGGTTGTTTTGGCCCAGTATCCCAGGCTTGCTTCCGCGTCCCCATTGACAAGACCGACAACCGACGCGGGCGAGAACGCGGGATTTCCCTGACCGTAGGTTTTGACGGCGTTTTGGGCGAAGACCGCGAGAGGCGCCTTGGTTACAGTCAACTGCCCGCCAACATAGACGGGGGTGTAGTTGGGGTCGAGGGAATCACCCCTGGGTTCTAGGGAATATTTTCCGACAGGGCTCGAACCCAGGGCCAATGTATCGACCGAGACTCCAGAAACCTGGGTGGGATCATCACCGTTGAGCCATCCAGTGACCTTGACGGAAAGGTTGGGGACATTTGCGCCATAAACCTTGGAGGCGTTTTCCGCCTGAAAATACAAGGGGGCTGGATTGACAACGATCGTGCCATTTTGGAGGATCAGGTTGTAGTTGGAATCGGTCGTGGATCCGGTTACCTGTGTCGGGTATTCCCCGACATCGGTCAGGGAATCCACGAGAGTGAACGCGCCAAGATTGTCGATGACCGCGGTGGTGTCCGGGGCAACCAGACCATCGACAACATAGGAGACCTGGCCGGGGTCGGACCCATAGGTTGAAGAGAATCTTCCTCCGGAAACGATCAAATCCCTTTTCCCGACCGTGAGGCTCGCGGGAATGTAGCTGATCGCGTAGTTCGGGTTTGTTCCCGTTGGCTGGATGGGATAGGATCCGACGGGGCTTCGCGAGCCCGCGGCCGTCGTCGCTCCAAGGCCGACAATGCTGGCATTGGTGTCGCCGTTCGCGAGGCCGGACACCGCCACGGAAAATTGCGGGTTGGGATCGCCGAAGATTTTGGATGCGTTGGATGCCGAAATGGTCAGAGGCTGCTGGCCAATCGCGAGCGTGCCTCTCACCAGGCTGATCGCATAGTTGGGATTCGTTCCCTGGGGAAAAATAAAATAGTTGCCCGCGTTGCTGTTCGGCCGGGCGGTGGTGGAAACACCAAGTCCGGAGATAACGCTTTCGGTCTCGCCAAGCACAAGACCCTTCACGGCCCATTCGAGCTTGGCCGGGTAGGCGCCACCATAGGTCATCGAATAGCTTTTGGCCGAGATGGTCAAAGGCGCGGGAACGATATTCAAAACACCCGAAAGGAACTCAATGGAGTAGTTGGGGCTGGTGGCGTCGGGCACAATCGAATAAGTGCCGGGAACGCTTGAGCTCAACGCGGAGGAAATGGTGGTCAATCCAACCAGATCACCCAGGTCGTCGCCGTTGACAAAGCCCGAGGCGATGTAGGAATACGAGGGAACCGCCCCGCCATAGGTTCTTTGGGTGTCCACCACATCCAGGACAAGATTCGCCTTCCCCACAACAAAGGTTTGGCGAACGGGATTCGCGGGCAGGAAGAGTTTGTTTCCGGCCTGGTTGGCCTCGACAACAATGTCGCCAGCCCCATCAATCCTGAGTTTACCCGAGACGATTGTGCCCGGACCACTAATGACGGTGAAGGTCAAGGGATTGCCGGACGCGCCTCCGGTGGCCGAAAGGGCGACCGGGGCATCGCCATAGGTTTGGGAAGCCGGGGCGGCAAAAGTGATCGACTGAAGGGCGGGCAGGGATTTCTCCAGATTGAGCCGGGCCCCTGTGGATATTTTTCCCGCCAGGGATGGGAGCTTGTCGGCTCCCCTGTAAAGATTTGCGATATATTCCTTGTAGGTTAATCCGGGAACCGTGTCGTGCATCACGACCAACGCCCCGGAAACCATGGGGGTGGCCATGGAGGTGCCGCTCATGTTTCCGTAGCTTCCCATGGAAACAGGCAAAGTGCTCAGAATGTCCTGGCCAGGGGCCGCGATATCGATGCTGACGCTGCCGTAGTTGGAAAAAGTTGTCAGATTGTCCTGGTTGGTGGTCGCCGCCACCGCGACAATATTGTCGGCGGTGTAATCCGAGGGATAGTTGTGTGTTTGATCGTTGTTGTCCCCGATTCCGTCGCTACCACCGTTGCCCGCCGCACAGACAAAGAGGATATTTTTCGCGGCCGCGTTGCGAATGAAAATGTCGGTGGCATCCCCGGGTGATCCTCCGCCACCGAGGCTGAGGCTGATAATGCTGGCGCCATTTTTAATCGCGTAATCCATTCCCGCCAAAACGGTCGCTGTGTTTCCACCATTGGGACCAAGGGCTTTGACCGCCATGATCTGGGTCTTCCAGGCCACCCCCGAAACACCCAACCCGTTGTTTCCAACCGCGCCTATGATTCCCGAACAGTGGGTCCCGTGATCCACATCATCCATGGGATCGGCATCATTGTTGATTGTGTCGTAACCATTCACATCATCGACATACCCATTTCCATCATCATCAATGCCGTTGCCCGGAATCTCACCCGCGTTATGCCACATGTTTGCGACAAGATCGGGGTGGGTGTAATCCACCCCGGTATCGACCACCGCAACAATTGTTTTCCCCGTGCCATGGCCAATATCCCACCCGGCCTGCGCGCTGATATCGGCGCCGGGAGTTCCCCCGGTTTGACCTTCGTTGTTCAGACCCCATTGCTGGGCATACATGGGATCGTTGGGAATCGCCTGGGTGAACATCCGGAAGTTTTGGTCAATCCTGGAGATTCTTGGATCCGTCAAAAGCTTGTCCAAAGTCCCTGGATAATCGACCGATGGGGATATTTCGGTTTCGTAGATACCGGGCGTCAAATCAAAGGTCCTGACGACATCGACACCCTTACCATAGGCATCGGCTTCCAGATTGACCGGGTCGGTGGTTTTAAAGTGGATAAAAACACGGGAAAGATCCACCTTATTCGCGTCAAGGACCCAATCGCCGCCCGCGGGAACCCATCGCGCCTCAAGGGATTCAATGTTGGGACGAGCGGTTTTTTTCTTTTTCGGGTCCGACATCAGGAACACCTCCCAAATTTTGGAAACAAGAGTCAACTTTTAGGCAATAGCAAGAATGAATGGCTTGTTGGATAATTCCCCGGGACTAAGCGCAAATCAACCCCAAAGGAGGACTTTGGGAAACCCGGCCGGGGTTTAATCCCTGAAAA
>CAWUOD010000505.1:0-3100 GCA_963923115.1 uncultured Singulisphaera sp. | reverse complement strand
ATCTGGGTCCGCAGCGTCTCAATTTCAGGGGAAATCCCCCAAAACCAACGGGTGGGTTTGGGTGGAAAGCGAAGAGCTGGTTCCAGGAAAGGATCCAATGTGCGAAGATAGGCAATTTGTTCAGGATTTTTGCACCATTTTTGAAGTTTCTGCCAATCCGGTGGGGTTCCACCGACTCTGGATTTGATTGAGTGAAACAACCGTTGCGGTTGGTGGAGCCAGCTCTCACGATGTTTTTTGCACTTGTAAAAAAGGGTTTCCGTGTCCATTTCGACACTTTTGGCCCGGCGGATAAACGCTGGTGCATCAAATTGGCCCAGGACCAATTGCGCTATCGGGTCGCCTGCCGCTCCGTTTGACTCATCCATTCAATTTAACTCATCCATTCGGATCACCCTGTTTCCTCCGCAAGTTTTACCACCCTTTCTTTCCTATGGCTTGGGAAAACCTTGGAATCGTTTTGGGAAAAGGGTCGATGGAGTGAAAAGTACCGGGGTCGGGTTTGGTCATCAAGGACTGAAAACCCCAAAGGATTGGGATGTTCACAACGAATGAGTTTAGCACCACTGACGCAAACCTTGGATATTACACCACTGGAATCCGCATCCCCGAACCCGACCTCCGTACCTTTTCACGGTGGTGGAAACCCCCGCTCCCTCGTTTCCGGACCAAGCCATTCCATGGATGACCAGGATCATGGACCTGTTTGGGAAACCCAGCCCTTGATGGCGGCTCCCTCTGTGCGAAGTTTTGGGCCTCCGATGGTTCAGGTAAGGGCGGTGGCCGCCTTTGAAAAATCCATTATCCCTGTGGCAAAGTCAGTTGTCCTGTTTCAGCAGGCCCCCTGGATCAAAACAATCGGGGCGCTAACCAGCCCCATGAAGATCCAATCGTGGAAATTTCCCGCTCCATGGGAGCCCACCCCGGGGGGATCCAAACCCGACTCCGAACAGAACAACTCCGAATTGGAGTCTCCTCCACTGGAGGCCGGGAATCCCCTGGTGGAGGAGCCTCCTGCCGATTTCGCTTCCCTGGGCTTGGCCAAAACAGTGACGCGTATCAAGCCTCCCGCCGGAATGTCGCAGCTCAAGGACCGGCTCCTTTGCCTTTTGCAGCCTCCTTTGGAAGGGATCCTGGGACAGGACCTGAGCCTCCCTTTTCCCCCTTACCCCTATCAGCTTCAGGGGATTGCGTTCCTGATGCCTCGGGATCATGCCCTGATTGCGGATGAGATGGGATTGGGAAAGACGGTACAGGTCATCCTTTCAGTCCGCATCATGGTCCAAGCCGGTCAATTGAATCGAGTTTTGGTGGTTTGTCCCAAGCCGCTGGTTCCCAACTGGATGCGCGAATTTCGACTTTGGGCCCCCGAAATTCCTTTCGAGGTCATCACGGGTAACGCGGAAGAAAGACGACGAAGCTGGCAGCTTTCCAATGTGCCGGTGAAAATCGTCAACTATGAGATCCTGACTCGCGATGAGGAAGACTTCATACGCGATGAGATGTCTTTTGACCTTGTTGTCCTGGACGAAGCACAGCGGATCAAAAACCGGGATGGACGGACTTCGCTGGTGGTCAAATCCCTCAAGAGGACCAAAAGCTGGGCAATGTCCGGAACGCCAATTGAAAACCGTGTTGATGACATGATCAACATTTTCGAGTTTGTCGAGCCTGGTCTGATCCCCCCTGAAACACCGTTTCGCAATATCCCGGGTATCGTCAAGGATCACATCATTCGCCGGACCAAGGAGATGGTAGCGGGGCATATGCCTCCCCGGATTTATCGCGACCTAACGCTGGACCTTTGCCCCGAACAGCAGGATACCTACGACCTGGCGGAAAAAGAGGGAATTGTCCACCTCAACAAATTGGGGGATACCATCACCGTCCAGCATGTCTTCGAACTGGTCATGCGACTCAAGCAAATCTGCAATTTTGATCCCAGAACGGGCAAAAGCGCCAAGCTGGAGCGACTTGTCGCCGACATGGAGGAGGTTTCCGCGAGCGGAAGGAAAGCGATTGTTTTCTCCCAATGGGTCGAGCCGCTCGATGCCATTGGGGAAGCCCTCAAGGAGCATGGTCCGCTTATGTACCATGGCCGAATTCCCTCCAAAGAGCGCCAGCCCATCCTCGACAGGTTCAAAGCGGATCCCGATGCCCATGTCCTTTTGATGAGCTATGGTTGCGGGAGCGTCGGCTTGAATCTCCAATTTACCAACTATGTCTTCCTGTATGACAGGTGGTGGAATCCCGCCATCGAAGATCAGGCGATCAATCGCGCTCATCGTCTAGGTCAAAAAAGCGATGTGTTTATCACACGCTTCACCAGCACGGGAACCGTTGAAGAGCGGATCGCGGCGGTGTTGGATCGCAAGCGACAGCTATTTGAGGAGATGCTCTCGCAAAACGGCCCGCCCATCAACATGGGGCTTTCGGAAGAGGATGTCTTTGGTTTGTTCAACCTCACCGCTCGCCCCAAACGGGCGGCGTAAGGCAAAATCGCAAGGTGGCAAGGCAAACCGGATTGAATGAAGGTGTCGGGTAAAATCCTTTTTTTGGAATGGTTTTATATCCAATGGTTATGGAGAAGGGATCCCGAAAATCCCAATCAATAACTTTCCGGTTTTCCCAAGGGAGGCTGGGCCTCCCTTCGCGGCGAGTTTTAGGGCCCAGGTTATCGCGGACCATGCCATGGTTATCTCCAAAACGATTTGCTGATGGATGGACAGCGCATGGACGGTTCCTTTTTTCATCGCTTGTGATCTTTTCGGGACTTTCGTGTTTCCATGGAACGGTGCGGCAGCAGGTGTCCGAAAAAAACTCGACCTGTTTGGATTAATGGTGCTTCCCTTTGCCGGGGGGGGAACGCGGGCAGGATTATCCGCGACATCCTGATCGGTTCCTATTGGCCCGCCACGGTGTGTCTGGCATTTTCCGGCCATTCCCTGGTCAGGCTAAGCTCCGAATTTGATTGGGAGGGAATCTGTCGTGTTATCGAGCCGTCTTTTTGCGGTGCCATTGAGCAACCGGGAGTCGATGCCCATTTTGTCATTGGACAGTTTTATCCCGAATCCGTCTTTGCCACCGAAACCTTGGAAAC
>CAWUOD010000504.1:0-3104 GCA_963923115.1 uncultured Singulisphaera sp. | reverse complement strand
CGATCGATGAGCCCGAGATTGAAAAGGCCGCAAATTGGCTGATTACCAGAGAGGTTAAACGCAAAGGGGACTGGGCTGAAAATATCGAGGGAATCGAGCCCGGCGGATGGTTTTTTGAATACAGGAACTCCTTCTATCCGGACACGGATGATACCGCCATGGTGTTGATGGCTTTGGCCCGGGTTGGGGCACACAACACCCCTAATGGATATGCCGCTTGTCAGAGGGCCATCCGTTGGACACTTGCCATGCAAAATTCCGATGGTGGCTGGGCGGCTTTCGACAAGGATATCAACCGCGAGATTCTGACAAGGGTTCCTTTTGCGGACCATAATGCGATGCTCGATCCGAGCTGCGCGGATATCACAGCCCGAATTCTGGAGGCATTATCCGAATTTGGATTTACCAAGGATCATCCCGCTTCACAACGGGCCCTCAAATTCATCGAACAAAATCAATTTCCCGATGGATCCTGGTATGGTCGCTGGGGTGTAAACCATATCTATGGGACCTGGCAAGTTTTGGTTGGCCTGGAAAAAATCGGAATGGAACCGGAAAATCCAATGGTTCGTCGGGGCGCCCAATGGCTTTTGAAAACGCAAAAAGCGGACGGATCATGGGGTGAGTGTTGTTCCACTTATGATGACCCCTCCAGTGTGGGCAAGGGAGAATCGAGTCCCTCCCAAACGGCTTGGGCGATACTAGGGCTTCAAGCTGCACGGTCAGCCCTTGCTGATGTGCGTGAAGCCATTCAAAAAGGAATTGATTGGTTAATCAGGCATCAGGATTCATCAGGCGGTTGGGCTGAACCCCAGTTTACCGGTACAGGATTTCCAAGGGTTTTTTACCTTCGATATCACTATTACCGGTTGTATTTCCCTCTGATGGCGCTTGCCCGTCATGCCCGAGAATCGGGTTGTCCCGCCAGACCTCACCGAAATGTCCATGGGTATGTGGCTCCTGCACCGGATTCTGGAAACATTGTAACAGGCGCAGCCAACAGGATTTGAATTATCAACCATTTTTGAATTTCAAGGACCCGGCTTGGGAATTTGATCCCTGGCCTTTGACTAAGGAAGGTTTCCATGCGTTTTCCACTTTCACTTACAACCAGCATGATCGGTTACATGGCTGGAAAGGCCATTCGGTGCGAGAAGAAATTTCCCCTGGTGTTGATGCTTGAGCCACTTCATGCGTGTAATCTCACCTGCACGGGTTGTGGACGGATTCGGGAATATTCCCAATCCATCAAGGAAAAACTGACCGTGGAGGAGTGTCTTCAAAGCGTGGATGAGGCAGGGGCGCCTATTGTTTCGATCTGTGGCGGTGAGCCTTTGATCTATCCTGAGATCGGCAAGCTCGTAAAGGGAATCCTCAATAGGAAAAAACACATCTACCTTTGCACCAATGGTGTGTTTCTTCAAAAGAAGTTGGGAGAGTTCACGCCGACATCGCGCTTCTTCTTTAATGTTCATCTGGATGGTATGAAAGAAAACCATGATAAAGCGGTGGAAAAAGATGGTGTGTTTGATCAAGCCATCGAAGGGATAAAGGCCGCCAAAGCTGCGGGATTCCTGGTTTGCACAAACACCACTATCTACAAGGAAACAGATATCAACGAGATTGATGCCCTGTTTGCCATGTTGACCAAGTTGGGGGTGGATGGATTTATGGTGGCTCCGGCATACGGCTACCAGGCGGTCCAGGACACCAATCCCGAAGGTGCCGAAGAGATGTTCATGACCCGTGCGGATATCCGGGCCAAGTTTTCCGAGGCTCAAAAGCTTTTCGCCAAGTACCGAATGATGAGTTCACCCATTTATCTCGACTTCCTGGCCGGCAAAAGGGAGCTTTCTTGTGCGGCCTATGCCAATCCCACCCGAAATGTGAAGGGGTGGAAAGGGCCTTGTTATCTGATCACCGACAAGCACCACAATTCCTATGGCGACTTGATCAAAAACACCGATTGGGACAAATTTGGGTATGGAAAAGATCCCCGTTGTGAAAATTGCCTCATGCACTGCGGTTATGAGATTTCCGCGGCCTTGGGGGTAAACGCGAAACTTGGCGATAGTTTGAAAATGCTCATGTGGCAGTTGGGCTAATGGTTCAAACCGTTTCGGGATCTTCTTCAATTGGCCCTGGTTCCATTCGGAGTAGGGGGCTGTTGTTTTTTGCCTTGGAAGTTGAGGCGAAAGCTGTTTTCAGGGAAATTTCCAAGAGGGGCCGGGTATTGTTACCCGCGCCCCGTTTTTGTTCACCAACTGAATTTTGTTTTCCCTCAAATGGTTTTAATAAAGACCGCGATGGCAAGAAAGACCAGTTTTGGACGGGGTGCGTTCTTGGGCCTGGCAAAGCTTTTGAAAGGCACCTTTGGGAATATTTGGGAACCCTTTCCTTCAGGCCGGATTGGGTTATTCTTGCCGGTTTTTCAGGTGGTCTTGGACCAAAGGCCAAAAGCGGGGCCACATTTGAAATCAATGAAATCCTGAATTATCTTTCAGGGGGGCCAGATGGAAATCCTGGCGAACTTATTCGACTCGAGACGAGTGTCAATCTTTGCAGGGGACCTTTGGCCACATCCGTTCATTCGCCGGTTGTTTTAAACGGTCCCCGGGAAAAGGCCAAGGTTTTTAGCGAATTACATTGCGATTTAGTCGATATGGAAAGTCTTGTTTTTGCCAGCGCCATGAAGAAATTGGGGTATTCCTATTCCATTTTTCGGGCGGTTTCTGATGGACCCGATGAAAGTTTGCCTCCCTTGGCCATCAATTGGATGAATGAGTTTGGGGGGCTAAGACCAGAAAGATTGGCATGGGACCTGATCTGTAATCCGTGGCTAATTCGGGATTTGTTCCGAATGGCGAAAGCATCAAACATAGCTGGCCAAAATTTGGGCAAGTTGGTCTTTCAGGCCTTGGATGTGTTGGGGGGTTGATGGATGACTGCCCGATTTCTCCCCTGATTTTTTGCTTCGCGAAGTGCAGAAGAGGCATAGTTGTACAGCTGACATGTGGTTGTCAGGGGTACAGGTTGTTGGACCGCGACGCCAACGCTCACCGTCATTCCCAATATTTGGTCCGCGATGGGAAATTTGTGTTTGC
>CAWUOD010000503.1:0-3108 GCA_963923115.1 uncultured Singulisphaera sp. | reverse complement strand
GCCTGGCGGGCAATTTGGCGCATTAATTCCGAAGGGGCTGGTTTCCCTGTGAAGAGAAGGAACTGTGCGGCAGCTTGGCGGATAAAAAGCTCAATTCCTGTAATAACAACGCATCCGCGTTCCCTCGCTTCTTTTATAAACAGGGTGTTTTCTGGATTGTAAACCGTATCAAAAACCACCAAACCTTGTCGGAAATAACTTGCGTGAATGGGGCTTGCATTCTCGTCCGGGTACATTCCCAGGGAAGTTGCATTAATGACGATTTCCGCCAAAACATTATGTCGGGAGGCCCAATCCTGATGCCTGCAATTTAGAGCCGCGGCCAGTTTTTGGGCCCTTTCAGGAGTGCGATTGGAGATAGTTACAATCGCCCCTTGCTGTAGAAGGGCGAATCCAATGCTCCTTGCCACCCCTCCTGCCCCGAGAATCAAAACCTGCCTTGCTTTTAGTTCAGATGGAGCGCCATTGGGAAGCGGAGGCAGACTGCCTACGAGGGCGTCCACCACCGCCTGATAATCCGTATTGAAGCCTTCCCAGCCTGCTTCCCGATTCAGGAGAGTGTTGGCGGCAGATGTGTTTCGAACGACTGCGTCACAAATCGTGGTGGAAGAAGCAGCTGCCTCCTTGTGGGGAATCGTCACACTAAGCCCTTTTACCCCAAAAGATTTGGCACCCTTCAGGAACTCGGAAAAATTGCGCTCCGGGACCAAAAAAGGCAAATAGACCCCGTTAAAACCAATCTGGCGAAAGGCAGCATTGTGAATCAGAGGGCTCAGGCTATGGCCTATTGGGTCGCCAACCACACCAAACACTGCGGTGTCCGCATTGATTCGGGGATAAAAAAACAGGCTTCTCAGTTGCTTCAACGAAGGCAAACCAGGCGCAATCAAACGGTCTGGATTAAACCCGCAGTAGGTAAATGGGGCACCAAGCTTCGCACCAATAATTCTTGAGGGAAGCCCCATCTCACCCATACAAAATGCGACGGTTGGTTTTGGGGCATTTTTGTAAAGCTCAAGGATTTTCCAAACATCATCCGGGGTCTTTGCCATACAGGCAATTTTGACCACATCCGCATCCAAGGCGCACATTCTTTGATATATCCCCATCAAATCTGATGGGGTTTCGGAAAAATTGTGGTAACTTGCTATTCTTTTGCATTTTCCAAATCTTGGCACCTTGGAAAAAATATCCTCCTCCAAGTCGACCCAGTCCGCCCCAGAAACAATGGCCGTTCGGATTAAAGTTATCCGTTCCTCCTCTGTCCCGGAAAATTTTCCCCCGTCGGATTTTCGGCGGATGGTTGCCAGGATAGAGGCTGGTTTTTTTTCAAAAAGTCTTTTGAAATCTGGTGCCTTAGAAAGGAAATCCAGCCTGAGTTCAACCATTCCCGCGCCTTGGGCTGCCGCACCCAGCATTTCTTCAATCATAACCCCGTGACGGGTTCGGGCCACAACCGCGCAAAGTGACGGTATTTGGGGGATGGGTTTTCCCGATGGCGAAGGGGGGGATGTTGAGCTCATGAAATGCCTCTTCCGTATTTTCAGGGGGCCCATCCCTTTGGACCCAATCAAGTTCCCCGAAAAAAATGGCTTTCAGGGCCTGGTTTCAAATAGACTGTTGATGGCGGAATTTTACCCGCAATTCACTCTGGTTAACTTATGGGAATCTACGACCGAGATTATTACCGACCGCAACCCAAATGGAGCGGGGGCTTTGGATTCCAGCAGGGGAGCTTTATTACACCCCTGGTTTGGGCCATGGGAGGAGTTTTTCTCCTCCAGGTATTAACTAGTCCCCGTGATCCATTTACGACTTGGTTGGCACTGGATCCATCCAGAGTTCGTGGAGGCGAAATTTGGCGATTGATAACCTACGGTCTGGTCCATGACATTAGGGATCCTCTCCACATTCTGATGAATGGGTTGGTGATTTGGTTTTTTGGCCAAATGTTGGAAATGGAGTTGCGACCCGGAAAAGTAGCCAGGATTTTCCTTTCTTCCGTGTTGGTGGGTGGTCTGGTTTTTTGTGGCATTACCTGGTTGGGATTCAGGCCCGGTTCATCGATTTGTTTGGGGGCCTCCGGTGGAGCAACCGCCCTTTTGGTGACGGCTGCCTGGCGCCACCCAAAACAGCCGATTCTGCTCTTTTTCCTTTTTTCCATTCCCTTGTGGGCCGCCGCAATTCTCTTTGTCGGATTGGATCTTTTCCTGTTCCTCCAGGGGGGCTCAAGGATAGCCGCCGAGATCCATTTGACAGGGGCCCTCGTTGCCACTTTGTGGGAATGTTCCAATCGTGCTGATTATTTTGGGACCGGGATTTTTCAGAATTGGAAACGATCCATAATGGGACCAAAACTACGGGTTTATCGTGATGAGGGCTCCCATTCGACACGAGCCAGGGATTTATCCGGAAAACCGCCACAAATAAAGGCGGCTCAAGCCACCGCCACCAATAAAACCCAAATGGTTAAAGAACAGGAAATGGACCGAATACTGGAAAAAATATCATCAAAAGGAATGCAAAGCCTATCTGAAGAGGAAAAAAAATTCCTTCTATCCGAAAGTGCCAGACTAAAAAACGAGCGTGGACGCTAATCTTTTGATGAAAAAGGAGCCATTTTAATGCCACTTCGCGAATTTGTTTGCTTGGCCTGCGCCAATCAATTTGAAACATTGGTATTTCAAAACGAGGAAATTTCTTGCCCAAAATGTTCCTCGATAAATCTCAATCAGCAATGGAGCCTACCGGCGGCTCCACCATCCACCGGTTCCAAAATGCAGAATCCATGCGGACCCGCATGCTGCAAGTTGCCTGGTATGCCCTCTTGTGCAAACTAAGGTTTTTACCATGAATATTTCAGGACCTCAAAACAATTCCGATGGAAATCTGCTCTTTACTTTGGAGGAAATAAGTCAGCTTGTTTCGCATAGCCACAATGCAGCGGAAACACTCGACAACATTGTTCGACTGATTCAGCATCGGTTTCAGGTTGCGGTTTGTTCCTTTTACCTCTACCAACATGAGACCAAGGAATTGATCCTGGCGGCAACATTGGGGTTGCGACCGGAAATGCGCGGTCGTTTGAGGATGGGTGTTGATGAGGGG
>CAWUOD010000502.1:0-3108 GCA_963923115.1 uncultured Singulisphaera sp. | reverse complement strand
GGCCCTGGGCAGGATCGACGCGGTATTGCTCGACCTTCCCATGGCGGTATTCTACGCCAAAAAAAATCCCCAATTGCGGTTTATTGGCGCGCCTGTTGAACCTGGTGAATATGCCATCGCCGTTGCGCCTTCCCAGCCGGAACTTCTTGAGAAACTCAACACCGCCCTGATCGGTATGATCGATTCGGGGGAGTTGCGGAAAATTTTGGAAAAGTGGGATCTTTGGGATGATGCGCAAGTGGCGCTTGCGGGAGGTGGCCTGCATGACCATTCCCAAAGCCAAAACTGGGGGCTTGGAACCATCCTTTTCCTGTTGATGGGTGGGGCGCTTATCACCGTGGCCCTGACGGCTTGCTCTTTCGCATTGGCCATGCTGATCGGTTTTCCCCTCGCGCTGATCAGGGTTTACGGCCCTGCGCCGCTGCGCTTTTTGGTGATCATCCATGTCGAGTTTTTCCGGGGAATTCCCGTCTATCTTCTTTTGCTTCTTGTCTATTTCGGTCTGCCGGAATTGTTGCCTGGAATGGCTCTCAATCCGTTTCTCGCGGCCGTCATTGGTCTTGGCCTAAACTATTCCGCGTATGAATCGGAAATTTACCGAACGGCGTTGCAAACCGTCCCGCCGGGACAATGGGAGGCCGCGCTATCCCTTGGCATGGCGAGGATCACCGCGTTTCGTCGAATCATCGCGCCCCAGGCCATGCGGGTCGCGCTTCCCCCCATGACCGGAGATTTGGTCGCGCTGTTCAAGGACACCTCGATTGCCGGGGCAATCTCTTTGGTGGAGCTCAACAAGCAGTACCAGATTCTCGCGAAATCCAGCCTCCAGTTTCTTGAAATAGGCCTGATGACCGCCCTGATATACCTTGTGCTTTCCGTTCCCCTTGGTTGGCTTTCGCGTCACCTTGAGAAATCGATGGGAAACCATGAAAACAACTGATGCCAATCCGGTGAAGGGCACCGTTGACTCGCGATCCCCCAAAGCCATCGAACTCAGGGATGTTTGGTGCCGCCGGGGCCAAAGAGCGGTGATTCAGGGTGTCAATTTTTGCGTGAAAGAGGGCGAGACGGTCGCCCTGATCGGCCCCTCAGGCGGGGGCAAATCAACACTTTTACGCTGTCTAAACGGGCTTACCGACTATTCCGAAGGGGAAATCTCGGTGGTCGGCCGGAAGCTTTTGCCAAGGGGCAGGACCCCCTTCGCGGATCTTCAGGTCATCCGGACCAGTCTGGGGATGATCTTTCAGGATTACCGGCTTTTCCCGCACAAAAGCGTCATCGCGAATGTGATGGAGGGGCCGATCGCGGTGCAGGGAAAAAGCGCCGACGAGGCCCGAAGCCTCGCTGAAAGCCTGCTTCACAGGGTTGGACTTGCGGACTTCGCCGGGATGGCCCCCGAATCGCTATCCGGAGGCCAACAGCAAAGGGTCGCCATCGCTCGAGCCCTGGCCATGAAACCCACGGGGTTGTTGTGCGACGAGATCACCGCGGCCCTTGACCCGGAACTTAAAGCGGATGTCCTAAACCTCCTCGCGCAACTTCGTGAGGAGGGACTCACCATACTGATGGTCACCCATGAGATGGGTTTCGCAAGGAAGTTCGCCGACAGGATCATTTTGCTGGATGGCGGAAAAATCATCGAGGAAGGAAACCCCGAACAGGTACTCCTCCATTCCCAATCGGCTCGCGCCCGGGAATTTCTCAGCCAGGTTATCGGGTAACGCCAAGCCGGGTTGTCACGCGGTTGCCCGTTGCCCGAACCATTCCATGATTTGGCGAACCAGCAAGGTTTTTTGGTCGGACAAACGATGGTCGCCATCCGCCAGGAGCTCAAGCGACCAGGGACCGCCACCCAGCGATTGAAATACCGAGAGGGAATCTTCCCAGGGGACCACATCGTCGTTGGTGCCGTGATAAATTTTGAGCGGTGTTTGCCAATTTTTCACCAGGTCGGCAAGGTTGTAGTTTTCGGCATCCTCCATCAATCCCCACTCCAGCTCCATGGTCATCCAGGGGGTTTGCCAAACATGGGTGCCCCGCATTTTCCAGGCCTGGATCTCGGCGGGATCAAGCTTTGTCAAACGGGTGTTGGGAAACCGGAATGCAGGGGCCAAAACCGCCAAAGCGGGGACAATTTCCTTTCCCATTCGCTTCGCGAACCATGAGGATGCCCAGCCCCCCATGCTTGAACCGACCAGATAAAGCCGGGTAATGCCCTGGGATTGCAAGTATTTCCAAAGCGCATCCAGGTCCTGCTGAAGTCTGGTGCAGCGAATATCCCGCAGGGATCCCCCGGATTGGCCATGCCCATGAAAATCTATCGCGGCGAAGGCCCACCCCGCCTCCCTTGCCGCGGCGGCCAGCGCACTGGCTTTTTCCCCCCGGCGATGGGAACCCAAACCATGGACATACACAACCGCGGCCTGCGAATGCCCCCGGGCGAAATAGTCCCCAACCAATGGGAAACCGGAAGCACTTTGGAGGCGAATCTGTTCTTTGCTCATGGGGCGGGACTCGGGATATTTGACCATTTGTAACGATTGGGAGGAAGAATCCACGGAGGGCGCAAACTTGCCCTATTTTGTGGGAATCTTCCAGTTCCATGGGCACCACCCATTTATGACATAATACTTACAAGAAGCAAATCTGCTCCTGGTGACTGGAGTCCTGTGGTTGCGTGTAGTTCTTGTACCCCTTGAAGGCGGCAGACCCGTCGAGCTTTGTCGGGACTTGACCCTTGTGGGAAGGTCCGATGAATCCGATTTGAAACTCGATCACAAAAGCGTCTCCAAACTTCACTGCATTCTGGTTCGCATCCCGGATGGATTGTTGGTCCGTGACCTTGGGAGCACCAATGGCACCAGAATCAATGGACAACGCGTTCGTCGTGGCGCCCTGATCCATAATGATGTCCTGAATCTTGCCCACTATTCCTTTCGGGTGGAAACGAATGGCAATCGCCAATCACCCCACCAGGAATTGGCAAACAACGCCACCTTGGTCGGCAATGTGGATGATTTCCAATCGGGTAGCGCGCTTGACCACGCATCCAGACCCCTTCCGGACCGGGATGCACCCCATGATTCCCCTCCAGAAAATGTTCCCCCA
>CAWUOD010000501.1:0-3109 GCA_963923115.1 uncultured Singulisphaera sp. | reverse complement strand
CATAGGCTCGCGCTTTTCAAAATATTTCGACATATTTCGCTCTTATACAGATTTATTTTGGATTTTTTCAGGACCGGGTGCCTGCTATCGGTTTTCCCCGGTTTGCTTCCTTCCCGCCAACATCATATTCCCGCGGAATTTTCCCAGGCTTTCATCAGGGTGTTTGAGGGCAAACCCTCATCGAGCAACTTGCGGGCGGTCTCCAATCCCGCGACGGGTAACGCCCCGGGTTGAAGCAGCCCGATCTGGACCAAAACGCTTGCCTGGTCCCAATAAATATGTTCGTTGTAAAGCTTGTCACCCCGGAATTTGACAACGGCGATCAGGGGAATTTCCACCCGCTTGCCCGTGGGGGCAATTCCCGGGAGCATCCAGGGAACCTCGCAGGTATGGGTGAAACAAAAGAGCAGTTCATCCACCACCTGCATGGCACCTACTGTTCGCGACACGGGGATCAACGAGGTGTCCGGGGGATTGCTGTTTATGAAATAATTTTTGTAAAAGCGGTATAGATCCTTGTAGCCAACCCCGCCTGTCATGGTGGGTATGTGATTGACATAGGGTTCAGGCACCATTGTCGCCATGGTTGCGGCGACATCCCGTTTTTCGAATTCACACGCACAGTGTTCATCCCAAAGACGGGACAAATCGAAATGGGGACCAATGGCCTTCTTGAGAGTCTCGACAGTTCGCTGGTAAGCCAATTGGGCGGAAGTTTTGTGAAAGTTGTCTCCTCCGATTCGGGCAAAAGCATGGTCCACACCGGGGTAAACAAACAGTTGAACTTTGGGATTGCCCCCCAGTCCTTGTTGCAACTGCGACTGGGCCTCGGGCGGGCAAAACTTGTCCAGTTGGGCGATATGCAATGTCAGATCACAACCAATGGTTTTCGCCTCATCCAAAACCGCCTCAATGCCGACCCCGTAATATCCAACGGCGACATCAGCATCGGTTCGGCAAGCGGAGAGATAAGCCATCTTGCCCCCCATGCAAAATCCGACCACGCCCACTTTGCCTGTAACCCCAGGATGGTTGCGAAGAGCCGATAAGACCGCCTGGATATCCTCGACACCTTTTGCCGGATCAAAGTCTTTCAAAAGGGAAAACGCCTTGATCCGTTCCTGGGGCGAGTAGCCGAGATCAACTCCGGCTTCAAGGCGCCAGAACATATCCGGAACCACGACAACATACCCCTCTTGCGCATACAAATCCGCCAGGGAGCGCATGTTTTCATTTACCCCATAAATTTCCTGAATGAGTACCAGTCCCGGACCGGTGCCCGATTGGGGTGTCGCCAAATACCCTTCAAAGCAACCGCTGCCATCCAATGCCTGAAAAGTTAAAAACCGGCCGTTTTCTTTCATAGCCATGGATCGCGATCACCTTTTCGCCTGTGTGGACAATCTCCCGATTGTTCTAGCAAAAATACCGTGCTCAAATCCCATGGATTCAATGAGCGCCCTGTTTTTTTCAAGCTTTAAAGGGCCAGAAATCCACGATGCCCCTTGTTGACGATGAACCATTCAAGGACCCGAACCACCAACGGGAAATCGCGACAACCCCTCAGCCCGAATCCAAATCATCCCCCGACAGGTTGATCTTTTGTAAAATGATTGTTAGGCAAAATCAGGCAAGCCGATAACTCCGTCCAGGATCCAGGCACCATGGCAAATCGTCTTTGCGGTTTATCCCTTATCGGAATCCTGATGCTGGGGGCAAGCTGTTCCGAAAAACCACCATCCGGGGCCCCGACCCCGGTGCCCGAAGTCACAATCGACCTCCCAAAATCGCAGGTCCTTGCGGAAAATCTGGTTCTCACGGGGCGTTTGGATGCGGTGCTCAATGTGGATATTCGCTCAAGGGTGACGGGTTACCTCGAAAAGGTCTATTTCAGGGATGGCCAATTTGTCAAAAAGGGGGATCCCTTATACCTTATCGACCCCCGACCCTACCAGGCCAAATTGGATACCGCCAAGGGTGATGTCGAGCGACTTGAGGGCGAAAAAAAACTCGCGGAGATCCAGGTCGACAGATACAAAAAACTTTCGGAAAAAGGGGCGGCAAGCAAACAGGATTACGATGTCTGGATCGCCAAACAGGCGGAAAACCTCGGTGGACTGGCTTCGGCAAAGGCCCAGGTGATCTACAACCAGCTCAACCTCGACTTTTGCAAGATATACGCGCCAATCGACGGCCAAATCAGCCGAACCCAAATCCAGATTGGAAACCTGATCAATGCCGACAACACATCCCTTACCAACATCGTCTCAATCGATCCGATCTATGCCTATTTCAATGTCGATGAACCAACCCTGTTGCGGGTTGTCCGTGAATTGCGGTCCGGAAGCAGGGAACGACGCGAGATAGACCAACATGATGTGGCCGTTGGCCTGGTGGATGACATCAACAGGGAATTTCCTTTCAAGGGTCGGCTGAATTTCGTCAACAACCAACTCGACAAACAGACCGGGACACTCACCATGAGGGGAATTTTGGTGAATCCCTATGATCCGGCAACCAATCCCCCCAAAATGCCGCTTCTTAAACCCGGCATGTTCATTCGTGTCAAAATTCCCCTTTCCCAACCGCTTCCAAGGCACATGATTCCGGAAATCGCCGTTGGAAACAACCAGGACCGCAAGGTCATCTGGGTCATCGACAAGGAGGACAAAGCCCGGATGATTGAAGTCGAGGTGGGCCAGAAGGAAGGTAGCCTCGTCGCGGTAACCCCCACCGACAAGGAAGTCAAATTGGCCGACGACACCAAAGTGGTTGTCAGGGGAATCCAGCGCTGCCGCGAAGGAAAAATTGTCAAACCGGTTCCCATTGAAAAGGAACAATCGGTTTCCACCCAGCCCTCCGATGGAAAGAACGGCCCGAATACCAATCCCGGGAACAATGCACCGGAACAAAAACCGGGGGCAAAACTCCCAAACAATTCCCCGAATCTTCCCCCACAAACTGCTTTGCCTGCCAATCCGGCCAAACAGGGAACCCCGGCCAGGCAGGGCGTTCCGAATGCCGATCCGGGCAAATCATGATTTCCCGTTATTTCATCGACAGGCCCATCTTTGCTTGTGTCCTTTCGATTCTTTTCACCCTGGCTGGC
>CAWUOD010000500.1:0-3110 GCA_963923115.1 uncultured Singulisphaera sp. | reverse complement strand
CCCACATAGTTTGTGACCACCAATTCAGGCAAACTATCCCCATCAAGGTCCACAACGGCACAGGAGGTTGCCCAATCGGGATTTTGATTTTTTTTGGGGCTATTACAAAGGTGAAACCGCCCTCCACCTTCGTTCAAAAATAGCCTAATGCCGGAATATTCGCAAACCAGGAGATCTTGCTTTCCATCCCGGTTTACATCACCAACAGCCACCCCTGTACAATAGCCCGAATAATCCAAACCGTTTCCGGGGGCCGCCAATTCAAATCGGTCCGGTTCTTTTTGCAAAAATAACTGATTGGGTTTTCCCTTTGGACCACCACATTGTGGAAAAAACAGATCAGGTCTTCCATCCCCATCGGCATCAAAAATTGCCACACCTGAGCCCAGAATCTGGGGCATAAAATAATCACCAGACCAAATTCCACAATCATGTGGCAACTGAATACCAACCTCGGACGACCTATCCAGAAACCAATCCCCACCGTTAAGGGTTTGGTTTCCATCGTCTTCGTTTTTTTGTGATTGAGCTTTGCCACCCCAAAAACACAAAAATAGGATCCCCGCCATGCCCCCGAAAATCAAAAGAAATGCCAGGCATATGCCAGGTCGCGAAAAGGACATGTAGCATGGTCTCGATGGAAGAAACATTAACACCTTGATGAAATGCTAGGGGCCCCATAACGCTACTTCATTATCTTATCCCATTTCATTCACCGGAAATCGCAATGCAATCCTCCAGGTTTTTCCCAATTACCTTGGCAATTGTTGTGTTGGTATTCCTTGGTGGCGCCGGGCTTTATCTTTGGATAGAATCCCAGCCCGAAAAAGTGCAAAAAAAACGTGCCACAATAGACTTGGCGGGAAAGACTGACATTCCGGCACCCTTGTGGGAAGAGATCGCAAAACGAACTGATGTTGGATGGCTTGGCCTGGATGGATCAAATGTTACGGACGAGGATCTGGCAAAACTGGGGGCGATGCCGGGAATGACACATCTCAATTTGGAGGGAACCCGGGTTACGGACAAAGCTGCAAAGTCGATTGGCTCAATGCAAGATTTGGAATGGATCGGCTTGGTCGGCACAGGTCTTGGCAGTGATACAGCAATATACTTTAAAGCGCTTCCCAAATTAAACACCCTGAGACTGGACAACACAAAAATCGATGACAAAGGAATGAAGACCTTGGCGGAATTGCCGCTTCTTACTTTTCTTACAGTCTCAAAAACCCCTTTAACGGATGAAGGATTAAAGGCCTTAGGGTCGTCCAAAAGCCTTAGGAAACTGGATATTCGTGAAACCAAGGTTACAAAGGACGGATTGAGAGATTTTTCCAAATTGGCCCCATCCTGCCAAGTCCTTTCATCCGTGGGGGGAGACGGTGGGGGGCCTCCTGGTGGCAAAAAAGGCGGCGAAGGTGGTTTCAAAGGCCCACCAAAGGGGTTCCCAGGAAAAGGCAACAAAGAAAGGGCGAAAAGTTCTGAAGCACCGGAAGGCAATTAGGATGAAAAATATTTAAAAGTCGTAGCGACCCTGCAAAAACAGGCCGATATTTTGGAGAGTCCCGCTTGATTGGCCCAAGTTACCCAAATTCCAATATTCATCCCATTCCAGACCTGTTCTTATAAAAAATTGGTCCATCATTCTTGGAGCCCATTGGATACCCGTTTGAAGCTTCATAATTGGCACAGTATTTGTCGATGGACCAGAATTCACGGTAAACGGGTATCCGGGAACGGTATTGGAAAAGGATTCCTGAATTTGCCCCATAACGGCAGAAATTTCGGCTCCATGCCACAAGAGCCATCTACGATCTTCTGTCAGGGCATACTCTCCATCGTAACGAAATCGCGGCCCCCCACCGTATGAGTAATTTGATGCAGATCCTTGCCCCAAACTTCCTTTGGGACCGGTGGTAGTTGCAACCGTATCGTAGTAAAAGAAACCTAGTTTTGCTCCGATTTCGTAATTGAGTGATGCTCTCGGGCCAAATTTTTTCCAGGGAGATCTGTAAAGGAGGTCCACTTCATTTTGGGAAATTCGACTCTGAACGGAACTCGGAAGATTTAAAAATGTCCCATTTGCAGAACCCTGGGAAACCAAAAACTGGTAATTGAGAGCAAACTCCCCCTGCCCTCCGGGAAGCCGATAGCCAAAATCAAAGGTAGGGGAAACCACCCACTGAAGGGAGGCCTTGGGAAAAACAAAGTTGGTGTTTGGTGCAGGATTGGATTGTGGAATTACATTCCAGGGAGCCTGCTGAAGATTGGCTTGAAGGGTTCCCTGAAAATTGGGCTGAACAATGAGAAGGTCCTGGGAAAAATAAAAGCCGTCCCTGTCTTCTTGCCTTTCAGGGGGCTTTGCGGGCCCCGCACCCTCACGAAACTCCCCACCCGTGATTCCTGGGAGAAGGTTGGGGACATAAAGTCCCCCAATATCAGTTCGATCGGGAGCCAAGGGGTAGCTTGCCGTGGGATCAGGCAATCTTTTCAAAATCCCCTGAAGGGCGCCTGCCGATTGGCCGGGACCACCTTTGGGATTAATAGGGCCGATCTGATCTCCTCCCGATGTTAATGGTGCCACTTCGGGTGGTTGGCCAGAAATCCCAATGGGTGTCAAAGGAGGAAGAACCAAAGGTGCCGAGGCAGACGGTGGAGGAAAATCCAGGGGAGCGTCCTGTGCAACCGTTTGCAAAAGATTACAAAACAGGAAAAGCAGACCACCAAGATTTCTCCAAGTTTTCCTCATGAAATCCCAATTAACAACCGAAAGAGCATAGCGCAATACATCTTGGGGTTTATTGGGGACTCAGCGCATTTAGCCAGAGATTTGGGGGCCCCGGGAGGACTTTTCCTGGCAAAGGCACACGCCTGGACACCAAAAGGTCAACAAGGGCCCTTGGATAATCAGGCCATTTTCCCTCAGCGCGTTTCAAAAACTGCCTCTCTTCGCGCACCAATCTGGGCATTAGTTTTTTGTCCACCAACTCCCTCCATGGCTCCGGCAAAAGTACTGCGTTTGTAGGCCCCAAAAACCCGGTTGGGACCTTTTCCAAAACTGCCCATTTCGCAAGGGCCAAAGCATAATCCTGATTTTGCGGTCTTGGCGG
>CAWUOD010000499.1:0-3117 GCA_963923115.1 uncultured Singulisphaera sp. | reverse complement strand
GAACCTGCTCCTGTTTCAATTCCGCCTGTTCCAGGCATCCGGTGAAGATGATTGCCCGCCCCTGGGTATGCGCTTCAATCATAATCCGGGTCGCCCGGTCTAGGTCGCAACGAACGACTTTCTGGATCACCGCAACGACAAAATGCATGGAATGATGATCATCATTAAGAATGATAACATTCCATGGCTTCTGGTGGCGCACCTCGGGCCGATCCACCGTTGCCGTGGCTCCCTCAGGATTCATTTCCAGCGGTTCAGTCATTCCGGATCAGGCCTTGCGGCCCCTCAATCCCCTGGTGATTGTCTCTTTGATAATTAGCTTAGAACGATTCCCAAACCTTGCCAGAACCCATCAGGACCCATTAAAAACCCGCACCTTACAGGCAAGCAGTCCAACATTAAAAACCAACCGATTGTTTGGTACCCTCAACCGTGTCAAAGCCAGGCTTCTTGGATTTGCCCTTGGGAATTTGATGCTTTTTCACAATGTATGCGGGCCGATTTCTGCTTTGCTCCAAAATCCGGGCAACATATTCTCCCAGGATCCCCAGCAATACGATCACCCCTGTGGAACTGGCAACAATGGCAAAACCAAGCCCCCATATGGCAAGTTCCAACCCCGGGGCACCCGCTATAGCACGCCATATTCCCGCAAAAAGCAGAACCAAAACGAGCGCAAAACCCATCCCGGCAATGGGCCAAGCCAGCCTTGCAGGCCCATATCCTCCCTGAAAAAAAGCGTCCGCCGCCAGATTCACCATTTTTTTCAGGGAATATTTGGTTTGACCAGCAGCGCGGGGAGCCGCCTCATAACGAACATATGCGGTTTCCAAACCCAAAGAGGGGATCAACCCTCTCAAAAACAAACCTTTTTCCCTGTGTAAAAGAATGGCATCAACTCCAACCCGGTCCAATAATCGGAAATCGGCGGCCCCTTCAGGGACCTTCGTTTGACAGGCAAATTCCAAAAGTTTGTAAAACCATCGCGAGCTTGTCGCTTTGAACCAACCTGCGGAATTGTTTGCGGTACGAAGCGTTTGAACAACCTGATACCCATTACGCCATTGGCAAAGGAGCTCTTCAATCAACGCGGGAGGGTGTTGCAAATCGGAATCGAGGGAAATCACGGCTTCCCCCCTGGCATGTTTCATTCCGGCAAGCAGGGCAGCCTGATGGCCCTGGTTTCTTGTAAAGGAAATATAGGACACCCGTTTGTCCATTTTGGCAATCTTGCCTAGGATCGTCGCCGTGAGATCACTCGATCCATCATCCACATAAATAATTTCAAATTGGTATTGTCTCTCCATTTGGGAAAGGACCAAAGACAAATCCCTTTGGAAAAGGGGCAAAACCTCTTCCTCCTGAAAAGCGGGGCACACAATACTGACCAGGGGAATGTTTGTTCTCATAGGATTTCAAACCGTTTTTTGCGGTCATCGGTCTCCAAAACCACAGTTGGACAAGCCCCGTGCAAGGCCCGTCCCACAAGGTTGAAATTGGGGGGAGAGGAAAAGACCAACCAGGCCCACAGCCAGGAAGATCGTTCCAATTGGTTGCATTCCAAAAGCGTGCAATCTTCCTGCAATTGGAAAAGCACCAGCGAAAACCGCTCCAAAAAGAAGAATACCGGCAAGCCCAATAGGTAAAAGCACTCCAGGATTTTGCCTTGTTGATATCGATTCCAAAATGGCAAAAGCCAAAACTGGCGCAAGAAGTGTGTAGGTGCTGGATTCCGTTGTCGGTCCAAAAACCATCATCCAGCAATTTCCCAAACCCCAGGCGACCAGGAATCCCTTGGACTTGCCCAAATTTCGGGAAACCCAGAGAACAAAGACGGCAAGGGCGAAACCGGAACCGGCCTGAATGCACTGGTAGCACCAAAAAGGTGGATTAACTCCGACTATTTTCAGCAACATCCAAAAGTCACGATAACCTGCTTCAATTGGCCAATTACTTCTGTTATCCCGACCCAAAAGGTCGACCCATTGGGACCATTGGGAGAGGACATATTCCCAGGGACCGACAAAAAAACCAAAACACCCGGTGAAAACCAGACCCGCCACCAATCCCAATGCAAGTCTCCAGCCACCAACCAAAACAAAAAGGAGGGCAATCGATATCGGAAAAATCTTGAGGAATACAGCCAGTGAAATCGAAATGCCAGCGAGACACCAGCTCCCTCCAAGAGAACAGAGAAGCCCCAATCCCAAGGACACTACCAATAGTGGATTTACCTGGCCATTATTTAGGCTTCCCACGGCAAGGGGAACACAAAGGGTTAGAAACAAACCTTTTTTGGTTGGCTCAGGCCAAAACCGATTTGCAATTAACACCAAAACCCAAAGCATGGTAAGCCCCTGGAGAAGCCGCCAAAATGCCCCCGCCAACGGCTCGGGGAGGACTGTCATTGGAATCATGAAGGCTGCAAAGGAGGGAACATAACGAAACAGGTCGATTCCCTTGGAGGCGTCCTGTTGATTATAAATATCTTCGTAATATTTGAAATGCAAACCGGCCGCGTGGTAAGCCGGATATACGGTATTTTTTCGTGGCGCGAGAGTCGCCCGGACAGAAACCACCGCAAGTAGCACCAGCCAAAGGATTAGGCCCAGCCTCATC
Source organism: uncultured Singulisphaera sp. (assembly GCA_963923115.1). Classification (GTDB taxonomy): domain Bacteria; phylum Planctomycetota; class Planctomycetia; order Gemmatales; family Gemmataceae; genus SYLG01. The sequence continues at coordinate 498 of CAWUOD010000499.1, read as the reverse complement.
CAAAATGAGACCCTGATGGATTCAAAAAGGTCAGGCAGCATTTTTTTGCCCCTCACCATCTCCCAATAAAAAATATGGTCGGCTGAGAACAAAACCGGCGTCTGCCACCGCCTTTGGGAAGCTATCTCCCCGGAGAAGTCGGTTTTCCGCCAGGCGTCGAGCCAATCTTGGGTCATTTACGGGACTGTCCCGCCCAATCAAAGTGGTATCCTCCAATCCCGGATGACACATTAACTCCACCCTGTCACCCTTGGCCGATTGGATCCACCGAACAAAAAAATCCTCATCCTCAAGGCAGTTGGGATTCGTTAGACCAAGCATCCACAAAGGCCCGGGTAAAGCCATCGCATCGAGTTGCTTTCCCTGGCGTCGACCAAGCCATCCCAACCAAACCCTTTTAAGCCTGCCCCCGGGAATATTCCAATAACTCGACAACGGCTCGCGCACCCGGCGAACCCAAGGCTTCACCGGAAATTCCTGGAGAATTCGGGCAAGCGC
>CAWUOD010000498.1:0-3123 GCA_963923115.1 uncultured Singulisphaera sp. | reverse complement strand
GATCCTCTCTGGTCTCGTGGGCTCGGAGATGTGTATAAGAGACAGGATTTGGGAGTGACCGGGCCGGATTCTTTTATCACCTGGCCGACTATCCCTGGTATGGTGGGGGTTATTGGTACCGAATCCTGGGAGGGGCCTCCGAACCAAATGGCAACGATTACCCATCCGCCTTTGGTTTTGTCCCTGGACACCAAGGATGGCAAACTGTGGGGAAAGGCCAAAAGGGATTTTGGAACACCTGTGGATTGCCTGGAGGCCTGGACTCCGCTGGGGATTGCGGACCTCTTGTGGATGGATCTTGGGAAAGTAGGCGCTTACGGAGGGCCCACACGGGGAAATGAAATCGAATTTGCCCGGAGGAAGGGAAGGCGGATCCATGCGGCAGGCGGGGTTCGCGGTCCTGAAGACCTGATCCAACTTCAAAAAGAGGGATTTGATGGGGTTCTGATCGCCTCGGCCCTTCATGATGGACGACTGGCTGCGATTTAAGGCCCCTTTGTCGCTTTGGGGTGATTGGATGGAATGGCCTCCAATCAGAACCGAGCCTCAAAAGTTATGACAAACCACCCAATCCCCGGCCCAATTATTGACACCCCAAGACCTTGGGGAGGAAGAGCTTGGGAGCAAATGAGTCGGCATGGCCGGGGAAAGTGAATTTCCCCATCCATCTCCCAAAACCCAAGGGAAAAAGCCCGATTCCAGCCCTACCCCACCCTTGATTTCCAAAGAAACTTGACGAATATAATCAGAGTATTCAAGTTTAACCGAGGTAGGGCTTTGGTCTCCAAGTTACCTGTTGATGCCCGTGAAGGCATTCTGACCCCTGCCTGGAAAGATCAGCTGGCACAATGGGATAACAGCCTTGAAGGGGCCTCCGCCCAGGATATCCTGGCATTCTCCATCAGGGAGTTTATGCCTCGCCTCACCATGGCCACCGCGTTCGGCGCCGAAGGCTGTTGTATTATTCATATGTTGGCCGAGATCGATCCCGGCGTGCGCGTATTCAACCTGGACACGGGTTACCAATTCCCTGAAACACTTGAGCTTCGGGAACGCATCCTCAAACGCTATGGAATTGAAGTGGAGTATGTCCGGGCCGAGACCACCGTCGCGGAATACGAAAAAGAACATGGCGGCCCCCTTTGGCCGCACCGGCCGGATCAATGCTGTCATGACCGAAAAATGGTCCCGCTAAAGCGGGCAGTGTCGGGATATGACGCCTGGATAAGCGCCATTCGAAAAGACCAGACCTCCGACCGGGCCAAAGCCGCCACAATCGGGTGGGACAACAAATTCCGGCTCGTAAAAGTCAACCCTCTTCTCAATTGGACCAAAAAGGATGTTTGGAGCTTCATCATGAAGCACGACATCCCTTACAATCCCCTCCATGACATGGGCTACCCCAGCATCGGATGCCAACCCTGCACCAAGCCCGTGATGGAAGGACAGGACGAAAGATCCGGCCGTTGGGCCGGCACGGTCAAAAAAGAGTGTGGTCTCCATGTGGTGGAACACACAGATGGCAGCGGTATTTAATACCCCCATGCGAAGGGGCTCGCCGGAGAACATCGTTCCATGAAGGTAACCGTTCGAGCCGAGTATGCCTGCCTTGCGATGATGGAACTCGCATCCCAGCGAGCCTCCAACGCCCCCGTCAGGGTCCAGGACATGGCCGAGGTCCAGGGACTTTCCCGACAATTTCTTGTCCAGGTCCTCCAGCAACTTCGCGCATCGGGCCTGGTCGAAAGCGTTCGAGGCGCATCGGGAGGCTTCCGATTGGCAAGGCTCCCGGCAAAGATCACCCTCGCCGAGATTGTGGATTCGGTGGATGATGCGGCCCGTGTCCCGCGTCCCATCTTTCCCACCGCGAGCTCGACGAAAGAGATGGATGTGATCGCGGGGCTTTGGCTCGACCTTCACCAGAAACAGCGCAAAATACTCGAGGGGACAACGCTCGCGGAACTCATGTCGCGGGTCGCCCGGCCCGATGACCTGATGTATGTGATTTGATGGACCGAACACTTTTCGGAATACATCGATCCAAATTTTGCAAAATTGCCACTTTTCCCGGAAAACACCAAGGTTCTATTTTCCTCGCCCTGAACTCCTGACCTCATTTCCGAATAGGGGAGCCCGATATGCGACTAATTGTGGGTTGTGGCTATCTGGGCAGGCGGGTCGCCAAAATATGGCGGGAAAAAGGAGTGCCCGTCACGGCATTGACCCGCACCGAAACAGGGGCCAAAGCCCTTGAGTCCATCGGAATCGAACCCGTCATTGGAGATGTTACCGATCCGCGAACCCTTTCAGGGATTCTGGACAAAGCACCGTTTGAGGGAGTTTTTCACGCTGTTGGCCTCGACCGATCTTCGGGAAAATCGATGGAGGAAGTCTATGTCAAGGGACTGGAAAACCTTTTGGAAATTCTCCGTCCCGATTTGTGCCCAAAATTTGTCTTCATTTCGAGCACCAGCGTATTTGGACAAACCGATGGAACCTGGATCAACGAGGCAACCCCGCCCGATTCCCTCCATGGATCGGGAGGGGTGGTGCGAAAAGCCGAGATCCTATTGCGAAAAAAACGGCCGGACTCGGTAATCCTTCGTTTCGCGGGAATTTACGGACCCGGAAGACTGCTTCGCGGAAAAGCCATCGCGGCAGGCGAACCGATTCCCGTGGACCCGGACAAGTGGCTGAACCTGATTCATGTCGACGATGGGGCACGGGCTGTCGAACAGGCCTGGGAGAAGGGATCCCCAGGCGCCACACACCTGATCGCCGATGGAAAACCCGTCACCAGGGGGGATTATTACCGAACCCTGGCGCGCCTTTTGAACGCTCCCTCGCCTCAGTTTACCGAAGGCGAACCGGGATCCCGGGGTGGACCAGACGCCTCACACAGGCGAATCGACTCAAGGCGGGCCCAGGAAGCCCTTGAATGGTACCCGACATACGACGACCATGAAGCCGGGCTGCGAGCCATCCTCGAGGAAGAAGCAAAATGACATCCCAAGGGGAGGAAATTGGAAGCGAACCCCGAAATCCCCTCGCCACCCCAATTTGACGAACCATAACCAATTATTCATAATAATTGGTTATGGTTCGTCAAATTGGGGTGGCGAG
>CAWUOD010000497.1:0-3124 GCA_963923115.1 uncultured Singulisphaera sp. | reverse complement strand
GCTCGCCTCCCTTGGGGCCAAGTCGACAATCGCCCCCAAGCCCACCCCCGAATTCGCCGGGTGGCTGCGGGAGGCCCAAAAAGCCCCAAACTTTTGGAGCGCCCCCAGGGTCGCTTCCGCGAAAGGATCGAACGGGCTCAAGTATGAAATTCAAAAGGACGGCGTCATCAAAGCCACCGGAAATGCGCCCGAAACCGCCAAAATCGAGGTGAATCTCGAAAGCCTTCCCGTGGGAACCACCGGGTTTCGGCTGGAGGCGCTTCCGGATAATTCCTTTGGTGGAAAAGGTCCGGGCCTGTCCCCCCACGGGAATTTTGTGGTGAGCCATCTGGAGGTCTCGGCAAAACAACCCGTTCCCCCCAAGGCCCGATTTGTTCGTTTGCGACATCTGCAGGGAAAATTTCTCCATGTCGCCGAGGTGGAAGTCTTCTCGGGCAAATCCAATATCGCCCGAAAGGGGAAGGCGACCCAATCCACAACCGCTTTTGATGGGCCGCCCCATTTGGCCATTGATGGGAACACCGACGGTGACCATTCCAGGGGGTCGGTAACCCACAATGCCGATGGGGATGCCGATCCATGGTGGCAGGTGGACCTTGGATCCGAGCAGTCGATCGACCGGGTCATTGTCCACAACCGCACCGATGGCGGCACCTCCGAGCGTCTCGCGGGAGCGGTGCTTGAATTGCGCGATGTGGCGAACAAGGTCGTTTGGCAGAAGCCAATCAGCAAACCGACAACCCGCCCGATGGTGTTTGATGTGAATGAGGGGTCGGTTTTGGCCCTTGTCGCGCCGAGCGCGACCCATGAGCAGGGGGCGGGGTTTGTCGCGCGGGCGGCCCTGGAAAATAATCCCAAATCAGGATGGGCCATTGGTGGGAAAATTGGCACGAATCAGGTTTTGGCTTTCCAATTGGCCGAGCCCCTGAAGGATGGAGCGGGACCGGTCAGGTTGAGCTTCGACTGTTCCTATGGGGACAAACACATTCTGGGCAAGTTCCGTGTTGTCGCGACCACCCAGCCCAACCCCTCGCCCGCCATCGACGACAAGGTCCTGAAAGCCGCAATCGCGGATCCGGAAAAGGCTCCCCAAAGCCTGATCAATCTTTGGTGGGAATCCAAGCCCGAATCCAAAGTGAATGCCAAAGCGATTGCCGCCCTCAAAAAAGACCTGGAGGCGATCAACAGGGAAATCGTCTCAACACCAATCCTTCGCGAGCTTGCCAAGGAGAAGCAGCGGAAAACCAAAATCCTTATCAAGGGGAATTTCCTGGATCCGGGCGAGGAGGTTTCCGCCAGGCTCCCATCGGCGTTCGCCAAGGGGCTCGAAAATGCTTCGGTGAATCGGCTCGATTTCTCCAAATGGCTGGTTTCCGCGGAAAATCCGCTGACAAGCCGGGTCGCGGTAAACCGGCTTTGGGCCCTGATCTTTGGGCGAGGTCTTGTGGAAACCGAGGAGGATTTTGGAACGATGGGCCAGGCTCCATCCCACCCGGAGCTTCTTGATTGGCTGGCTGTGGAGTATCGCGAAAAGGGGTGGGACACCAAGGCGCTTTTGCGGCTGATCCTTTCGAGCGAGACCTATGCCCAATCCTCGGCGACCTCTCCGGAAAAGTTTGAAAAAGATCCCAAAAATCTGCTCATGGCGAGGGCTCCCCGGTTTCGCCTCGAAGCGGAGACCGTCCGCGACCAGGCCCTGGCGATTTCGGGCCTCCTGAGCCCCAAGATGTTCGGTCCTTCTGTCTATCCGCCGCAACCGGGTGGCTTGTGGCAGGCGGCCTTTAACGGGGAGCGAACCTATCCGACAAGCATGGGCGAGGATAGTCGTCGCCGGGGGGTATATACCTTCCTGCGCAGGACGGTTCCCCATCCTGCGATGCAGGCGTTTGACGCCCCCTCGCGGGAGGCTTGCACCATTCGCCGGATCTCCAGCAACACGCCTCTGCAGGCATTTGTCACCCTTAATGATCCGAACTTTGTCGAGGCGGCCCACGGGCTTGCCGACCGGATGCTGGCCTCGGGAGGCGACATAGGCGCCATGCTTCGGTTTGGCTGGTTCGTCTCGACCGCAAGGGAGGCCAATCCTGGCGAGGTCGAGGCGCTTTCGACTCTTTATTCCTCGGAAAAGAAGCGATTTGCCTCGCGGCCCGAGGAGGCGAAAAAGTTTTTGAGCGGCTTGCCCGACAAACCGGGAACCGATCCCGCGGAGCGTGCCGCCCTGGGGGTGGTCGCCAATGTGTTGCTCAACCTCGATTCCGTCCTGACCCGAAACTGAGGTCCGTGCCATGAACTCTTATTCCCATAATTCCAATCTGCCAAATCCTGATCCCCGGGCCGAGCAAATCCGGCTTCGCACCCGGAGGCACTTTCTGAGGGAGTCGCCTTTGGCCTTGGGCGCGATGGCGCTTATGGGGGGAGGGCTCTCCCGGGCCAATGATGGGACGGCCAGACCGCTTGATCCAAGGGCTCCCCGCAAGCCGGGCAAAGCCAAATCGGTGATCTATTTGCACATGTCCGGCTCGCCTCCCCAGCAGGAGCTTTTTGACTACAAGCCCAAATTGGTCGAATTCAACCTCAAACCCTGTCCCGATGAATTACTCAAAGGGAAGCGCTTCGCGTTTATCAAGGGGCATCCGGTCCTTTTGGGGACGCCGTATGAATTCAAGCCTCGTGGCCCATCGGGCGCCATGGTTTCGAGTTTGTTGCCTCATTTTCATGAGGTGGCCCATCACGCCACCATTATCCGGTCGATGCGGACCAAGGAGTTCAACCACGCCCCCGCCGAGCTTTATATCCACACGGGGGAGAACCGCCCGGGCTACCCGGCGATTGGCGCCTGGGCCACTTATGGATTGGGTTCACCCAATTCCAACCTGCCCGGGTTTATCGTTCTGGTTTCAGGCGGAACCGATCCGACCGCGGGAAAGAGCGTCTGGGGCAGCGGATTTCTCCCCTCGGTTTATCAGGGAATCCAGTGCCGTTCGGGAACAGAACCCATCTTTTATGTAGCTGATCCGGCGGGTCTCGACCGGTCCTCGCGCCGCAATAGCCTGGACACGCTAAAAGCCCTCAACGAGATGGAGGCGAAAAAATTCGGCGATCCCGAAACGCGCACCCGCATCGA
>CAWUOD010000496.1:0-3125 GCA_963923115.1 uncultured Singulisphaera sp. | reverse complement strand
AAATTGCCCCCGGATATGGGGCGTCCTGGTGGGCCTCGGTTCCCCGTTCGCGGGAATTTGTCGCCGCGGCTTCGGAGATCCTCACGGGGGCGGGCATGGAATGGACCTCCCCTGGCAAACTCAACACGATTCTCACCCAGCCCTCCGCCAACCTGGCGAGAAAGATCCTTCTGGTGGAATTGGCGGCGTGGCTTGGATTTGGGGATATCGCGCTTCGTCAGGTCGGTGATTCCCGGTCGTCGATGAAAGAATTGCGCTCAAGTGCCCTGGATGTGTTGGCGCAAAGTTCCCGGCGTGACAAGCTTTCGTGGAACAGGATGTTCGATTCGGCAGCCGGAACGGACCTTGTGCCCAAAGAGTTGGCGGCATCGGGGGAGTTGGAGGTTTTTCGCCAAATTGTTGAGTCCCTGGGTCGTGGGGAGACCTTGCCTTCGCTGGTGAACCGGTCGCTGGATTTGCTTGCGGACGGAAAGACCATCTGGGTGCGGGAAGCCGCGTATGGTTACCTTCGTGAAGCGGTGCGCCCTGATCAGGGACCAAAATACAACCCCGCCGACAATGAAAAAGCCAGAAAGCTAACCCAGGCCTCCTGGATCCGGTTGATTCGCGGGGATGGATGAATAGATGGAAAGATTCCCGCTTTGATTACCACGGCGTGATTGGGCATCGTAGAAAAACGAAATGCAAATTGACTCATCACGCGTTTCTTTCAAGGAGAAGATCGCCATGCGCGCGGTATTGTTGGATCAAACAGGTCCCCCCGAAAATCTGCGATTGGGAGAGACCGCAGTGGTTGCGCCCGGTCCGGGGGAAATCCGGGTGAATGTCAAGCGGGCTTCGATCAATCCGATTGACCTTTACATCCGCGCCGGCACGGTTCCCATGGCCCTTCCCATGCCCTTTACCCCTGGGTGTGATTTTGCCGGGGTGATTGGGGAAGTTGGCCCAGGCGTCGAGGGGTTTCGTGTTGGTCAACGGGTCTGGGGTTCCAATCAGGGGCTCCTTGGCCGCCAGGGGACGCTTCGCGAGCAAGCCACGGTTCAGGCCCACTTCGCCTACCCCTCTCCGGATGGGGTCTCGGACGATAGCCTCGCGGCGGCGGCCCTCACGGGAATTACCGCGCATTTGGCTCTTTTTGCAAACGCACAGGTCAAGGCGGGTGACCTGGTGGTGGTCCAGGGGGGCACGGGCGGCGTGGGAAGCATGGCGATCCAGATGGCCAGGGCGGTGGGCGCCCGGGTTGTCACAACCGTGCGAAACGAGGAGAAGGCAAAATTGGCGCTCTCACTCGGCGCGGAAAAAGCGATCCTTTTTGGTGGAAAAACCTTCGACGAGATTCGCGCCTATACCGGCGGAAAGGGCGTGGACGCCTGGATTGAAACGCAAAGGGAACCTGATTTCCTGAATATTGTTCCGACCATGGCGCCCCGTGGACGAATCGTTATTCTCGCCGGCCGCACCGCGCAACCGCTTTTTCCTGTCGGGCCTTTTTATGTGAAAGGGCTTTCCCTCAAGGGATTCGCGATGTTCAACGCCACCCCGGCGGAGCAGGCGGCGTGCGCCGTTGATATTTCCCGTTGGCTTCTTGAGGGATCCCTCAAGGTCCAGGTGGGTCAGATTTTTGACCTGGAGGAGGCCGCCTCCGCCCACCGGTTCCTGGAGGAAAACACTTTGGGTTTCGCCGGAAAACTGGTTGGCAAGGTATTGGTGAGGGTGAGCTGATCCAGGATGACGGAAGAGCCAACCATTTTTCTGAGGGGAATCGCGGGTTCCGCGCTCGGCCACTGTTTTGAGCTGGTGGGATCCGGGCGTATTGGACGATTGGATTCCGTTGATATTGTCCTTGAACACAATTCCGTGAGCCGCCAACATGCGGAGTTGAGGGCGACCGAAAATGGATGGAGGCTTTTGGACCTTGGGAGCACCAACGGTACCTACCTGAATGGGAAGAAATTGGGTTATGGACAGTGGCCGATCCGGGCCAGGGATGTCATCAAATGCGGTGATATTCAGCTTGAGGTGGAATCCATTTCCCTTCCCAGGGGGAACCCAAGCCCCGAAGGACAGGATACCGGAATCATTCGCCTGGATACGCTGCAAAGTCCCGCATGGGAAGGGTCAATCCTTGAAGTCGCAGGTCAGATTTCCGAGTCTCCCGAAAATCAAAAACGACTATTGGCCCTGTTGCGGGCTGGATCCCACCTTGTGACATTGGGGAATGAATCGGAACTCCTTGCGAACATTCTTGAGGATGCGGTTTCCACATTGAACGCCCAAAGGGGCGCGATCGTTTTGGCCGAAGGCGACCCGGTGAAACTGCGTGTTCGAGCCCTTCGCGAAGGCAAGCGAAACGCGGCCCACCTCGCCGATTTGCCAAGACCAATGTTCAGTCAAAGCATTGCACGAAGGTGTTTTGAGTCCGGGGAGTCTGTCCTTTGCAGCAAGGTGGAGGATTTTCCGAACTTCATGAGTTCGCAAAGTGTCGCGGAAGGCAAGATGACCTCGGTCATGTGTGTGCTTTTGCGAACTCCGCGCACCCGTTTGGGTGTGTTGCACCTGGACCGCGGTCCGGGACAAAAACCATTCAGTCGCGATGATCACAAACTCGCGGATGCCCTGGCTGCCCAGGTTTCCATCGGTATTGAAGCGTCATTGATGCTTAGGCAGCAAAAAACGCGGTTCCTTGAAGTGATTCAGACATTGGCCCAAATCATCGAGGTCCGGGATGATTACACGGGAGGGCATACACGAAGGGTCACACGGTATGCGGAAATTATCGCAAGGGCTTTGGACCTTTCGAGGGAGCAATTGGACCTGATCAGTTTGGGCACGCCCCTTCATGACATTGGAAAAATCGGCGTCGATGACGCGATATTGCGCAAACCGGGTCTTTTGACCGCAGCGGAATTTGCCAGGATGCGCGAACACACGACCATCGGCGCCCAGATCCTTGGGCAAATTCCGGATCTGGCCCCGCTGGTTCCCATCGCCCGCAACCACCATGAGCGTTTTGACGGGCAGGGCTATCCCGATGGTTTGGCTGGGGAGAATATTCCGTTTCTTGCCCGTTTGGTTGCCGCTGTCTCTTATACACATCTCCGAGCCCACGAGACCAGAGAGGATCT
>CAWUOD010000495.1:0-3126 GCA_963923115.1 uncultured Singulisphaera sp. | reverse complement strand
ACACAACAGCGTCAACCGCCCGCTTCGATCGCTTGAATTGGCCGGTATGATCACGGTCACAAAAATCGCCTCGGATGACGGAGGCACGGTGGATCCCAATGCCTTCTCCCTTGCCTTCACCCCAAAAACAAAATTGGTGGTGTTAACACACGCGAGTAATGTGCTTGGAACAATCCAACCCATTGAAGAAATCGCCAAAATCACGAGAGAAAATGGGGCACTAATTTTGGTGGATGCCGCCCAGACCGCCGGCCTTATCCCCATAAGCCTGGATAAAACTCCCATCGATCTTCTTGCCTTTCCCGGTCATAAAGCCCTTATGGGACCTACCGGTACCGGCGCACTTTATATTGGTCCCCGAGTAAACCTCCGTCCGTGGCGCGAAGGAGGAACGGGGGGTGATTCCAAAACAGAAACCCAACCAACCGACTACCCCTACTTTTTTGAGGGTGGCACCCCAAACATAATGGGAATCTCGGGATTGTTGGCTGGAATCAAATGGATAACCCAGGAGGGTATTGAGAAAACCCACCTGCATGAGAACGCTTTGGCGAAAAAATTATCTGATGGCATTGCAAACCTTCCGGGAATCCGGTTGCTTGGGCATCAGGATTGGTCCAAAAAAGTCGCGACTGTGAGTTTCACAATCGAGGGGCTTGAGCCTTACGAAATGGGAAACATTCTGGATAGTTCTTTTGCGATTGCAATCCGGCCAGGCCTCCATTGCGCCCCCCATATACATGGTGCCCAGTCCACTTTCCCGGATGGCGCGGTTCGGGCAAGCCTTGGACCATTTAACACCGAGGAGGATATCGACTCCCTTATTGGCGCGCTAAGTGAAATCCTTGGTGGATAGGCAGAGTTTCAAAGATCCAATAAATAACGAAAGCCCCGGATTTCTTAATGAAAACCGGGGCTTTTGCTTTGCCGACATACCAATCAACCAATTTGGAGCATATTCCGATACTGCACCAAACGATTATCGATTTCATTGCGGGTGGCCTGGCGCAAACGGTCAAGGCCAAAACCCTCGACTGTCATGCTTGCGACGACCGTCCCGTAAGCCATGGCCCGTTGCAATGATGCGATCGGATCGTGGTCATGGCTGGCAAGATATCCCAAAATCCCACCGGCGAACGAGTCACCCGCGCCGGTTGGATCTATGACATTTTCGGTCGGAAATGCAGGAAAAACACAAACCTCATCACCGGAAAATAACATTGCCCCATGTTCACCCTTCTTGAGAATGATGAACTTGGGCCCCATTGCGAGGACAGCCTTTCCGGCGCGAACCAAATTCTTTTCGCCTGTTAGAAGCTGGGCCTCGGAATCGTTTAGCAAAAGACCATCAACCTTTTGCAAAAGCTCAAGTAATGGACCTTTTTCGATATTGATCCAAAGGTCCATTGTGTCCGCAAGAACCAGCTTGGGGGACTTGATCTGGGCCAGCGTTGCAAGCTGGGTGGATGGACTGGAATTCGCCAAAAAGATATGGCTGCTATCGGTAAAGTGTTCGGGCAACTCCGGCTTGAATTCGCCAAAGACATTCAGATGAACTTCCAGGGTATCCCGTGTGTTCATGTCTGTGTGATAGCGACCCTTCCACCGGAATGTTTGCCCCGTTTTGGTAACCAATCCGGCGGTGTCAATATTCCGGGAATTAAAAAGCGTACGATGTTCATCCGGAAAATCTTCCCCAACAACCCCAACAAGGCGGGGTTTGGTGAAATGACTGGCGGCTACGGAGAAATAAGAGGCCGATCCACCCAGCGCGTCATCCACCGATCCATCCGGAGTCTCGATGCTGTCAAACGCAATGGACCCAACAACCAGAAGCGACATCGGAGCAATCCTTTCTAGAAACATCAACCTGAAATCGAAATGGCATGATCGAGCCTGGCCAGCGAAATTTCTCTTCCGAGAATTGCAAAAGTATCGAACAGTCCAAATCCCACAGACGAACCGGTAAGGGCGACCCTGACCGGTTGAACAATTTTCCCGGGCTTGATTTCCTTTTCCACGCAATAATCGTGGAGGGCTTTATCCAGGGTCGTGGCATCGAAAGGCGTCGCTGTGGCGACCCGCGAGCGAAAACCGGTCAATAGTTCCGCGGTCCCTGCAGGTTTAAGGAATTTTTCGATCGCCTGGGGTTGAATTTCAATCGTCTTTCTCAAAAAAGGACCGGCCAGAGCGATAATATCCGAAAACAGCTTGATTCTCTCCCCTGCCGCCTCAACCACCGTTCGAATTTTGGCGAGGGTTTCCGTGTCGGGAGTTTCGGATATCAATCCGCCTCTCAATAGGAAAGGAAGACAACCAGCGATTTTTTGGTCCAGGGGCAATATCTTCATGTACTCCCCCGCAAGCCAAAAAAGCTTGTCGGGATCAAAGCTGGCTGGCGAGTCATTAACCCTTTCCAGCGAGAAATTGGCGATCATTTCCGGAATTGGAATAAATTCTGTCTTGTCGTCCAAAGACCAACCCAGGCGGGCCAAATAATTTACCAATGCCTCAGGTAAATACCCCAATTCCCGATAGTAGGCGACGGTGGCGGGATTGAGATCATCCCGACTCGCGATTTGCTCATCGTTGTAACCAATGGCATGGAGTTTGGCACGAACTTCGGCGGTGACAAATTTTGCCATATCCCGCTTGCTAAGTTTCTTTTTGGACTTTGGCTCGTTGACCACCGGCACATGGGCAAATCTTGGCATGGGCGCCCCCAATGCCTCGAAAACCACTGTCTGTCCGTATGTGTTGCTCAGGTGTTCCCTCGCCCGGACGATATGGGTGATTCCCAAAGCGATATCATCCACAACGCTTGCAAAATTGTACAGGGCGCGTCCATCCGCCCGGAGAATGACCGGATCGCCAACCAGGTTGGAGTCCTGTTCACACCGACCACAAATCAGGTCATCCACAACAAGAGTTTTATTTTCGGGAATACGCAGCCGAATGGGTGCCGGGTTTTCCAAAAACCGTTTCAGGTTTTCCGCCGCCGGGGAATCACGCAATGGGCCCCTGTGAACATAAGCGCGTTTCTGGGTTTCCGCCAATTTGCGGTCGGCTTCCAATTCCTCTTTGGACATATAGTCAGGGTAAGCCCTGTCTCTTATACACATCTGA
>CAWUOD010000494.1:0-3127 GCA_963923115.1 uncultured Singulisphaera sp. | reverse complement strand
TATTAACCACGAATCCAATCCGGGTGAGAGTCGTTTCTCGGAAAGGGAATATGGACGATTCGGCTGCTATTTTGTCACCGAAGCAACTCAGGATAAGCCACTTACAGTGCGATACCGGGTTGTCGTCCGGAGGGGTAATATCGATCAGGCTGCAGCCCAGGCTGATGCCGATGCCTATCAGGGAAAAAATGGCCAGAATAAATGATAAAGGATTCCATGAACGATTTTCAAATTGAACTTAAGGCTGCCATGCAGGCTGCAAAGCTTGCATCGGAGGTGATTTTAAAGGCTTATGGTCAACGGGTGGCTGACCCGACAGCCCAGGCGAATATCACAACCCAGACCGATCTTGCGTCCCAGGAGACTATTCTTGGGTACCTTATGTCGGAATTCCCATCGGATGCTTTTGCTGCTGAGGAGGACACCAAAGCCATTCAGCGGGCAAAATCGTCCGGGGAGAGACTTTGGGTTGTAGACCCGATTGATGGAACTCGTGGATTTGCGCGTAAAAATGGCGAATTTTCGGTAATGATTGGGTTTTGTGTAGGAGGCAAAGTGGTTGCAGGTGTGGTTAGCGAGCCCGCCTTGGATCGGCACACTTATGCGCGGTTGGGGAATGGATGCTGGACCCGAACGGCCCTGGGGCCGGAGTCTCGGTGTCACGCCAAGGCAACCACCCGATTATCCGAGGCGGTTTTTGCCCGAAGTCATACAAAAAATCCCTCTGAACCAGGTGTGTTGGCGGCCAGAATTGGTGTCACCCAATTTTTGGAAAGCTATTCCGCAGGCGTTAAGTTGGCCCAGGTTGCCCGGGGTGAAGCGGATATTTACCTAAACGACTATCCGACTTATCGTGATTGGGATTTGTGTGCCGGGGTGATTCTTGTGACGGAGGCGGGGGGAATTGCCACGGATTCCAAAGGCAATCCATTGGAATTTGGCCGTCCCGGTAATCTGCAGGATCGGGGTCTTGTAAGCTCCTGCCCCGGGATTCACGCAGACATTTTAAGAAGACTTGAATAAAATCAGAGGCGTTTTATCCCCTATTCAAATAAGGATTTCATCCAAAAACTACTGGTGATGCTAGCTCATATGCCCTACTTTGTTGGGGACTTGGTCGGTTGTCCCTGAAGTTGTGCCAAACGGGCTTGTGCCATTTCGCCGGTTCTTGAATTTGGATTAATTCGCAAGATTTGGGAAAAAGCGGCAATTGCCTGCTGCGGTTCGCCGGCTGCCAGGTTGGTTTCCGCTAATTGCAACAAAGTTTGGGACCATTTGTCCTGGAGTTGTTCCGCCGCAAATCTCAAGGATTCCGGGCTGGCAAGCAGATCATTAAGGATTTTTTTTGCCTCAATTGCCTCGTTTGTTTGGGGCTGTTGTGAAACCCATTCCAGCTTATCCAGGGCTATAGCAATTTGTTTTCTGGACAGATCTTCCTTTGCGGACTTGAGAAACTCGGAGAGGTTGCCAACAGAAGCCCTCCGCTCTGTTGATCTGGACATAAGTGCTCCAGGGGTTTCCGGTCCTGGAATTTTATGTTTGGCTAAAATATCGTGAAATGTCTGGTCAGGAATATTCAATATTGAGCTGGGATCGGTATTCCTCTTGATTTGATCTGCCAAGTAGGCCGCTTCCTGGCGTAAAGCTGAATCAGTTGGGTTTTCCAGGACCCGGTTTAGTAGAGCCTCAGCCCCCACAACATCTTTTTGCTTGAGTTTTGAAATGGCTTCGCGAAATGTTGTCAGGAGTGATTCCGATTCGTTTTCCCATTGAAATCTTGCCCGATCGAGTTGAGCCCCCAAGGCCTGGGAATTCTGGAATCCTTCCACACTTTGGATGACTTTTCCTTCCGGTGATGCAAATACCAGAGTTGGAACGCTCCGAATCTTTAGCGCCTCTGTAACATTGCGATTCGCTATGGCGTCGATATCCGCGATGATCCAGCTTTTTCCAAAACGCTCCCTGATCCCCGGATCCGCAAATGTTTCCTTTTTTAGTTTTTGACACCATTGGCAATCCGGGCTGGAGATCAGGATGAATAGAGGTTTGCGAAGTTCCAGGGATTCAGCCCTGGCTAGTTTATAATCCTCAATGAATCGCAATTCTCCTTGGGCAAAACAGAATCCCGTTTGGGTGAGAAACATGATGATAGTTGGAATCAAACGGGACATACTGTCCTCCTGGTTATGCTTATGGCTTTCTGATCAGGCTCGTGGATGAGCCTTTGTGTAGTGGTCCCTAAGTTTTGTAGTGCTCAGGTGCGTATAGATTTGTGTGGTGGCCAGGCTTTTGTGCCCAAGCAATTCCTGTACTCCTCTAATGTCAGCCCCCTGATTCAAAAGGTGGGTGGCAAAGCTGTGCCTTAGGGAGTGAGGCGAAGCGTTTGGGTCAAGCCCGGCTGGCCCAAGGTATTTTGAGAGAATGCGGCCAACGCTCCGGACGGTTAATCGGGTGCCATTTTTGTTTAGAAATAACGCCTGGGCGGCCTTCGGCTTGGCCATCGTATCTCGGTCTGGCATCCAGGCCTCAATGGATTCAAGAGCTTGAGGACCGAAAAATACAATCCTTTCCCGCCGTCCTTTGCCACGAACCGTCGCGCATGATTCGTCCAAATCCAGGTCTTCCAGATTTAATCCAACCAATTCGGCCACCCGGACCCCAGCGGAGTAGGCAGTTTCCAAAAGGGCCCTATCCCTCCGACCAAGGGGGGTTTCCCCAACGGGTAGGGCAAGCATTTTCTGTATTCCCTCTGCCGGTAAAAAATGGGGCAGGGCCTTATCCTTTCGGGGCCCCCTCAGCCCCGCCGCGGGGTCTTGTTCCAATTTGCCTTGTCGGCGAAGAAACCGGCACCAGGATCTAAGGGAAGCCAACCGCCTTGCAATTGTTGAACGCGAGTAGCCCTGTTCGTGTAGCCATGCCAACCAATTACGAAGGATCCTTGGCCGTAGATCTTCAACTGTGGCCGAGGTGCCCAGTTGGGAATGGAGGAAATCGATCGCTTGTGTCAGGTCCTCTCTATAGGACTTGACGGTATACTCGGAGGAATTTCGCTCCAAAGCCAAGTGTTTCAGAAACTCGGCCATTGCCGTCTTCAAATGTACATCTCCAGGCCAAGCCAAAAGCTCCT